>CAMYLW010000309.1 GCA_947259475.1 Thermodesulfobacteriota bacterium | reverse complement strand
TGCAGGAAGAGGTTAAGGAAGTAGTGCAGGAAGAGGTTAAGGAAGTAGTGCAGGAAGAGGTTAAGGAAGTAGTGCAGGAAGAGGTTAAGGAAGTAGTGCAGGAAGTAGTACAGGAAGAGGTTAAGGAAGAGGTTAAGGAAGAAGTTAAGAAAGAAGCTAAGAAAGAGCCAAAGAAAAAAGCTAAGAAGGACGTTAAGAAAGAAGCTAAGAAAGAGCCAAAGAAAAAAGCTAAGAAAGAGGAGACTGTGGAGTAATCTCCTCGGGCGGTGAACCGACATGTTCGACAAGTTGGAGAGCATAGAGTCACGCTATCTTGAATTGGAAAAGGAGCTGAGTGATCCGGCGACAATTGCCAATCAACGAGAATATCAGCGTCTTGCCAAAGAACATGCCGATCTTATGCCCTGCGTTCAGACATTCAGGAAGCATAGGGAGCTCGCCGCCAGGCTCGAGGAGAACCGCGAACTTCTCAGTGATGCAGACCCAGATATCAGGGAACTTGCCCAAGAAGACAGCAGTCAGATCCAGACTGAATTGGATGAACTCGAGGACGAGCTCAAGCGACTCCTTACCCCTAAAGATCCCAATGACGATAAGGATGTGATTCTGGAAATCCGTGCCGGAACCGGTGGCGATGAAGCAGCCCTTTTTGCTGCTGATCTGTTCAGAATGTACACTAAGTATGCCGAACTGATGAGTTGGAAAGTTGATGTGCTCAGTAGCCACCCCACTGGGATTGGTGGGTTCAAGGAAGTGATCTTCTCCCTTTCAGGCAACCGTGCCTACAGCCGTCTCAAATTTGAAAGCGGCGTCCACCGGGTGCAGCGAGTTCCCACCACCGAGTCGCAGGGTCGAATCCATACCTCCGCCGTAACTGTTGCTGTATTCCCCGAAGCTGAAGAGGTGGAGGTGGAAATTGAACCCAACGACCTTCGCGTTGACGTCTTCCGCTCTTCGGGCCCAGGAGGCCAGAGTGTCAACACCACTGATTCGGCGGTCCGCATAACCCATGCACCCACCGGTCTGGTGGTCATCTGCCAGGATGAAAAATCTCAGCACAAGAACAAGGCCAAAGCCTTGAAGGTGCTGCGCGCCAGACTCTTGGATAGAAAGCAGCAAGAGCAGCGGGACAAAACCGCTGAAGACCGCAAGAGCCAAGTGGGAACCGGTGATCGCAGTGAACGCGTTCGCACCTACAATTTCCCCCAGAACCGGGTAACTGAACACCGGATCAATCTAACGCTGTATAAGCTTGAACACGTTCTTGAGGGAGAGATCAACTCCATCATCGATCCACTCACGACCCATTTCGAAGCAGAGTCGATCATGCAATCGAACCATGCCTGAAGAATCCTGGACCGTCCTGAAACTCCTACAGTGGACCACTGATTATTTCCAGAGAAACAATGTGTCCGAGCCTCGCACTTCTGCGGAAGTACTGCTCGCTCATGTGCTCGCAGAAAACCGTCTCTTCCTCTACTTGAATTACGACCGGCCTATGGAAACAAACGAACTGGCAGAGTACCGAGCATGTATCAAACGCCGCCTTGGGGGGGAGCCCAACCAATATATCACCGGACTCCAGGAGTTCTGGTCGCTGCCTTTGCGCGTAAGCCCAGATGTGCTTATTCCCAGACCAGAAACAGAAGTGCTGGTGGAGGCTGTGCTGGAATTCCTTGACAAGGCTGACGCGAACGTCGATATTCTGGATCTGGGGACTGGGTCAGGTGCAATAGCTATCGCCCTGGCTCGGGAATTACCAGCAGCCAGAATCGTGGCCACGGACCTCTCTATGGCTGCCCTGCGGTTAGCACAGGAAAATGCTAAGTTACATCACGTAGATCAGAGGATCCTTTTTGTCCGAGGCGACATGTTTGCTGCCATACCCGGCGCTTCGCAGAGATTCAAGGTGGTAGTTACGAATCCCCCCTACGTCAGCCATGACGAAATCTTGGAACTTCCCCGGGAGATTCGTGACTTTGAGCCTCATCACGCCCTGGAGGGCGGCCCTGACGGTCTGGCAGTCATCAGACACATCATTGCAGAAGCCCCCACGGTCTTGTGCCAGGCCGGTGCTCTCTTTATGGAAATGGGGGCTGATCAGACTGAGAGTATCTCTGCACTGGTTCTCGAGAGTCAAGAGTACCGGAGTTTTCACATTCGCAAAGATTACAGCGGTTTAGATCGAGTTTTGGTTGCAGAGAAGATATAATATTGTGTGCGGTTTGTGGTTTGCGTAACGCTGGGTCATCATAATCCGTGTCACTCATCGTCATTTGCCTTCGGCGTCATTCGGGCTTCGCCCGTCATTTGGTTTTACGGCCGTCATTATGTTGTCTACAATAAATGACAGCCACCTTAGTGGCCTAATGACGCGAAGCATAATGACTTTATGCACCTTCAACGGTAGAATATAGAATCGTAATAGAGGGCGGCCGCCCTTTGCATGGTACTGTGAAGACGAGTGGCGCCAAGAATGCGGCGCTTCCACTGCTTGCCGCAACTCTTCTTACCGGCGGTGTTCATCGGCTTCGAAATATTCCCCACCTGAGGGACATTCGTACCACCAAGACCCTTCTTTACCACCTCGGCGCTACCTTTGAAGAAGGCGATCCCCTCAGTATTCACACCGAAACTGTGGACGATTATGAGGTACCCTACGATCTCGTCAAAACCATGCGAGCCTCGGTCCTGGTATTAGGTCCACTGGTGGCCCGCTTCAAGAGGGCCCGAGTCTCCCTGCCCGGAGGTTGCGCCATTGGCGCCCGGCCTATTAATTTCCATTTGAGTGGGCTGGAACGGTTGGGTGTCAACATCGAATTGAAGCATGGCTATGTGGAGGCCTCTGCCCAGAAGTTGGTTGGCAATCACATTTACTTTGACATTCCTACGGTTACGGGCACTGCGAATATCATGATGGCTGCCGTGCTTGCTGAAGGTCAGACGGTCATAGAGAATGCCGCCCGGGAACCGGAGGTCGTTGAACTGGCCAGCTGTCTCACCAACATGGGCGGTTCCATTCAAGGTGCCGGCACCTCAGTAATCACCATTGAAGGAGTGTCAGAATTACAACCTCTGGACCACACCATCATGCCCGATCGTATTGAGGTTGCAACATATCTCACTGCCGCAGGCATCACCCGGGGAAGCATAACTGTCCGGCCATGTATTCCGGAACATGTGGAAGCAGTTATTCATAAGCTGGAACAGGCTGGCATGCGCTTCGAAATCGGCGATGACTACATTACCTGTTCTGCTGGTGAAACAATCCATAATATAGACGTCAAGACCAATCCCTATCCTGGTTTTCCCACTGATATGCAAGCCCAGATTATGGCAATGATGTGCCTGGCAGATGGCCAGAGTATAATCATCGAAAAAATATTCGAAAACCGCTTCATGCATGTGAGTGAGCTGAAGCGTATGGGTGCCGATATCAGCATTGAAGGCAATACGGCAGTTGTGCGTGGTCAGTCAAAACTGCAGGGCGCCCCGGTGATGGCCACGGATCTAAGGGCCAGTGCCTCGCTGGTCCTGGCCGGGTTGGCCGCCGAAGGCATTACCGAGGTATCCCGGGTCTACCACCTCGACCGGGGCTACGAACGGCTGGAAGAGAAGCTTAGTGGAGTAGGCGCAAGCATTAAACGCATCAGGGAGTAAGGGGTAGGCACCAACAAGTCATTACACTTCGCGCCTGCGCGCTTCGTTGTCACTTGGGCTACGCCCGTCATGAGGCCTAACGGCCTTCATTTAGTTGGTTCAACGCCACAATGGCAGTTAACTATGAATGACAAGCGTGGCGTACTGACCCAATGACCATAAATGGCGGCGAAGGTATATTGAAAGCGTAGCGTAATGACGGCCACATCTAGCCTGCATATTTTATGAATTGACGTCACGAGACAGTGAAGATGCACTTGCAACCGGGCAACCGCAGGAACTCGAACCCGAGGAGTACTTGAACAGTACGTCGCAGGGTTTGAGGTTCGAGGACGCCCGGGGGGAAGATCATATCCGCTGTCGCAGTAGTCAATTAATGAAATATGCAGGCTAATGGCCACCAAGGGGCATCAACACCTTTTCTTGAAATGGCGCACATTTCATGTCAACTGTACACCGTCCTCTTTTCTATCTGCTAATTAGCTTGTGTTGCGGAATATTTGCGGGGCGTCACCTCCCTGTAGAACCTTTTATTCTCGCGGTTTTGGCCATATTCCTCTGTGCTCTGCTTTGTTTCCTAACTGTGCGAGGCCTGAGATTGCTCCTACTTCCTTTGGCCATATTTGTGGTCATCGGAGCTCTCGCTTCTACAACAATTCCCGATCCTGCGCAGCCTCCTGCTGGCATTCAGCACCTTCTACAGAAAAAAAGTGCGTTTCTAATGGGCATCATCACCCATTCTCTTGAACATCGCCTCAATAGCACCAGAATGCTCCTACGGCTTGAAGCTTTTAAAAAGGGTGAGAGCTGGCACCCGATCTCGGGCAACCTGCTTCTTACCGTCCGCAATTGTGAAAAGCAATGGTCAGTGGGCCAACGTCTTATTGGTCGAGTACGGATTAAGCCAATACGAAACCTAAGTAATCCTGGTGGATTCAACTACAGACAATACCTTGCAGACCAACACATTTGGGTCAGAGGTTATGTGCGGCAAGATGCTGAACTGGTTCCACTGGGCAAACCAGACATAGGGCTGAGCTATTTTCTAGATATCATCCGCACCAGAAGCCGCGTTTTTTTGGAAGCCTGGCTACCCCCGGATCTTGCTGGTCTCCATCAAGCTCTTTTACTCGGTGAACGTTATAGACTGAGTGGTGAGCTCCGAGAACTACTCTACAACGCAGGCATCGGACATTTGCTGGCCATTTCGGGTCTTCATCTTGGTCTGGTGGCGGGTTTTACCTTCCTGATATTTCATTTTTTCCTGGTGCGTATTGTCGCTGTGACTGGCAGGTGGGGAGCACGTCCGGTGGCCGCTCTCGCTGCATTTCCCATTGCGCTTACTTACGGCTTGCTCACTGGAATGGGTTTGCCTGCGCTACGTGCCACCCTGATGCTTGCATTTTTCACCTTGGCCTTGGTACTCCAGCGGGAAAAGGATCTTCTCAATTCCCTTCTGCTTGCAGCCTTTCTCATCCTAAGCTTGCACCCTGAGGCTCTTTTTGCTGCATCTTTTCAGCTCTCTTTTATCGGTGTAGTCGCTCTGGTTTGGATACTACCTATTCTGCCAGTGGTGCGTATACTCCAGCCCCAGGATGGTCAAGACCAAAGATTGCGCCGACTGGGATATCGTCTGTATCAGTTTATTTGTGCCTCCTTGATCTTATCTTTGTTTACCGCCCCGGTGGTCTTGTATCATTTTCACCGTTTGACTCCTTTAGGCATGATCACCAACCTGTTAGCGGTTCCCCTTGTGGGGTTTCTTGTTTTGCCGGCCGGACTGTTGGCTCTTTGTTTACTGCCAGTTTCCACCTTGCTGGCTGGCTTCCTCTTGACTCTTGGCACCCTGGGTCTCAAATTGGTGGTCCTCCTCGCAGCCAAACTCGGCGGCCTGTCCTGGGCCACATTCTGGCCAGGTACTCCCAGAGTCTGGCAGGTAGGACTTGCTTATATTTTGCTCCTCGTTCCATTCACAAAAACCTCTCGCTGGCTGCGAACCAGCCTCATTGTGGCTGGCTGTTTGGCACTGGTCGGTTCATGGCTGATTCCTTCCCACATTCTCTCTCCACAATCCCATCTCCGGGTAACCTATTTGGACGTGGGACAGGGCAACTCGGCTGTAGTGGAATTACCTGACA
>CAMYLW010000308.1 GCA_947259475.1 Thermodesulfobacteriota bacterium | reverse complement strand
CTTTAGAACCATAATCTTTCCTCCTTCAATAGTTCTTTGGTGGTAAATGGTTATTAGTAAAATATCTCAATATGATCATCTATCTGTCTGCCCTTTTCAATCAGCTCGGCATTAGGATCTGGAGGCGGAGAAGGTGGTGGCGTGTGGCAGGCCGATATTAAGACCACTCCTAAATAGATTGTCATAAATCTCTTCATTTTTCCCTCCTATCACCTATTGAGGCTTGAAGCATTAGACCGCTTTTCGTCATGGTGAAAATAGCTACTCCTTTCTCATGGGCAGCGTCAGCGGATGCACTTTGGTATACGGGAGATAATTCCCCAGGATTACAGCTAAAGCGAATAATCCTCCTACCTATGGAGTACACTTTTTTATCGGGTGGCTTTTAGACCTACCCGCTCGGATGGGTTATTTAGTGCAATTTTGCTGGCCAGGAAGTCCCTAACATCTTGCAAGGGATCAGTCCCTCAAAGAATGAGTAAACAATAGACGTGCCAATTAGAAAAGAAAAGAACCTTAAAACACTTGTGGTTGGAATACGACCTTGATTTGAATGATATATTCAATAGTTATTCTGCATAAGCGTATCGTCTAGAATAGTATTCTTGAGTCTTTGTGGCGCAAAAAGCGGAACAGATCATCAAGCAATGATGTAGAAAGGGATACGCAATCTGGACTCGTAACCAAATACCCTGCGAAAGAGACAAGTACAAATCACAATAAAAAGGCGTCGTGGTCGGGCCACATTATCCGCACTCTCGAGAACCACTCGCCCCTTCTATCTTTTCTCTATGCCCTATGCCCTCTGCCTCCAACCTCAAGCGAAGCGCTCCTCCAACCTCCAACGGCATAGCCCTATGCCCTTTCTCTTTGTTAGATTGGCCGGACCCTGAAGCTTAATACACCCCAGAAGAACCCAGCTAGTCCCGCAACCAGAGCGCCAAGATCCAGATAGGTGAAATAGAACTTGTTTGCAATGCTAAGCCGCCTTTTCGGTACCCCGATCTTTGCGGGAACTATACGGGGGATCCAGCCGTATTCTCCTCGGCCTACCAACACTTTGTTCCACGTCATTTTCCGTTTCTTAGCAACGTCAGCAAGCAACAGAATAGTGCCTTTGGGAACCTTGAAAATCCCAGCTGCGGCTTCGCTGGGTGCCCGGTGCAGGTTCACCTTCTCTTCAAGCACTTCGACGAAGAGATGATCCGACTGGTGCAGCGTTTTGTTCCAGTCGGGGCCGAGAAGATAGTGAAGGTAATGTGCCGGCCCGTAAAACAAGAGGAATCCGATGGCCAAGCCAAAACCACCCTTTAAAAGGCTGAGAGCCAGATGGGGAATGGTTTTTGTCCGGATAGCGAGAAACACCGCCACAAGGGTCAAAATCCCGAGTCCAGCCGGAATGGCAATGCGTGCGTCCAAGATAAGCTGGAGCCTTAAGGAAAGCAGGGCCAACACCTCTTTGTCAGCCAGGAAGTAACGCAGGTAATTGAGGAAGAGGAAGTAGATTATGCCGATGCTGGCGCAGGAGTATATCAGGAATTCACGTTTCTGCCTTCTCACCACCTGCACAAAAACATTCTGTTCGATTCCCGCAATCAGATCTGGGTAGTGTCGCCATCCGCATTTATAGATTTCGATTTTGGTCTGTTTGCCTTTGAGAAGAAAGTTGCCTACCTTTGTCAGAGCAAAGTTCTCATTTTTAAACCGTGATGCCGTGCTGCTGGAGACGTAGATCTCATTCCCCTTGGCAAGACCTTGCACGCGAGCTGCCAGATTCACCGCATCTCCGAATATATCACCTCCCTCCACCAGGGCCTTGCCTGCATGAACACCAATACGCACCCTCAGTATAAAGGCCACATCCTCATTTCGCCGCTTCTCCAAGATCTGTTGGATAGCTATGGAAGCCTTCAGAGCATTTCTAGGTGACTTGAAAGACGCCATAATGGAGTCACCAATGTGCTTGACAATCTTGCCCCTGTACCTCTTGATTACCGGAGAAATAAGCCGATTGTGCAGGTCTATCATCAGCCGACCATCAAGATCCCCATACTCATCCCAATATGCCGTTGAGTCCTCCACATCGGTAAATAGAATGGTGACTGGCTTGCGTGACCGACGTATCTGTCGGGAAACGCTTTTGAAAAAACTCTCTTTATAAACGTCTGACACTGCAGTCCTCACTGCTTTTTGTAGATCATTGCCAAGCACTGCTGCCATTAAATAGTGGGCTTTCGAAACGAGTATACCCCTGAATAAGAATGAAGCTGCAAGAGACAGAACGGCTGCAATATTGATGCCCATCGATTTCATGGTTATCTAGCCCGGATATTATATGAATTGCCGTCACGAGATCGTGAAACTGGGAACCCGCTTGTCGCAGATGCCGCTTGCGGTGCGGGACTGAGCGGAGCGCAGCGAGCGCGAAGAAGATGGGGTTGCAACCTGGCAACCGCAGGGAACGCGACCCGAGGACGCCAGGAAGGACGCCCATATCCACGGTCGCAGTCACGCCGGGGCGTGATGAAATATCCGGGCTAGTCACAGCTGTTCTATCGCGCCTACGTTTTCTTTGGTGTGGAGAGGGTTTGGTGGGATGAAAACTGCAAATGCAAATGGGGTCAGGCGTGACTAAAATGGAGGGCGACCTGGGGATCGAACCCAGGACCTTTGGTTCCGGAGACCAACGCTCTATCCACTGAGCTAGTCGCCCCTCAAATTAGATGTATTTGGGACACGCTTGCCTGGCAACCGGCGATTCTATCTAGCATAGCAGGGTGCGCTTGTCAATAAAACCCCATTCGCTCCTGATTTCCGATATAATGGCCACTGGGCATAGGGTAGATTGCGGATTTGGATTCGCGTCATATGGCTGCGCCGTCATTGGGTCATTATGCTTCGCTGTCATCTATTGTATGAGGTATAAGATCGCGGCTAGAAAGCCGCTCCCACAGGGTAGGCACTAGACAGAGTGCTATGCCAATATGAATAGTCGTAAAGAAAATCTCATCACCATCCTCCTCATACTGTTGGGAGTTATCATTGTTCCTATCCTGTTCATCTGGTCTGCAGATACTATCTTCGCCCTGACAATAAAGACATTCGTGGCTGCTTTTTTCCTGTTACTGTTAATCAGAGCTGTCCCTCGGAAAAAAGATGAGCCTCATCATCGGCAGAGCACTGGCAAGGACGAGGAGGTTTGAATAACCGCATCCCTTCAGAATTCCAATTGAAATCTTTTTTCATAGATGCTACAGTGTATGGCTGTTTAGAGATTTTCTTTCTGCCATTTCCCGAAAAGTTCGGGGGCACCCATGAATGATACTGAACCGGTACCCTGGCTAAAGCCCGATCTACCAGCGGGTAAAATTCTGGTGGTGGATGATGTT
>CAMYLW010000307.1 GCA_947259475.1 Thermodesulfobacteriota bacterium | reverse complement strand
GTTAACGACTGGGTAAGCCCCCCGACAACATTTTGTCCCGGCACCATACCATTGAGTTACATGGTTGTACAATGTTAATTGTAACCCAAACGGTAAGCAGTGGGCCGTAAGCAGTAAGCGGTAAATCGTAGAAATCGTTAAAGTTGTTCCAATCGCGGCTGGAAAGCCGCTCCCACAGTAGAATCTCTGTCTTCTGCCTAGTGCCTAGTGTTTAGTTCCTAGTTGCTTTCTGCCCTCTGCCTGCTGCAATCTGCCAGCTGTCTTTCCCTATGCTCTCTACTTCATCTTCCTCGCGGCGTCCCTTATGGCTTCCTTGGCCAGCGAAGGATCAACAGCAAGCCAGATTACCTCGGCCCCTTTTTGAAAAAAATAGTGTGCCTGGCCCATGCCTACGGCTAAATAGACCGGACGCTGCTCGATCATCATTTTCCGGAAATGCCAGAATTTTTGTTGTTTCCCCTGCTTCATGCCGTGGGCCATCTTCTCGATCATTTCGGTAGCCTCGCTTTCAGAACTGTGCTCCGAAAGCCAAAGCTGCCCACTGCCATTTTCAGCCACATAAGTACCAATATATCCCCGTAGAAAACTGATTTGCTTTCCGTGCAGCCGATCAATTTCCCGTCCTGCCTCCTCACCAGATTGAACCTTCTCTAAGCGCATTGATCCAATGGACTGCGGCAGTGGAATGTCAGTGGAGTTGCAGGCTAGGAGCAGGAGCAGAAAGAGAAGAACGAAGGGGACGTTCCTGGAGAAGTTGTCCAGTGCTCTCTCAGAGCGACTTGTCACTGAAAGCTGAAAGTATGATGTAGTTTGAGGACGTTTTGCACCAACGTCCCCTCTTCCCATAACGTGGCAAGGTAGCATGCGCGGGCCCTTATTTTGCCTGAGTGGCGATTTCGCGGAACGTAATCATGTCATTGGGGAAAGTCAATTGAAATCAATATTGGGTGGCAGGTGGAAAGGGCTTTCTACCTTTACAGGAGTCAAATGGAGAAGTGCCCTGTCTACAATAGTTAGGGATATGTCAGCTTGAGTTTCATTTCGTAAAGGTCATTATTAGAAGCTTGCGGAATTGTAGATACAGTCTTGAAACCGGCTTTCTTGTAAAACAATATTGCAGGCTTACATCCCTCTATAACAATCACATCGATCTCAGTAATCTTTCTATCCTTCAATATTTCGACCAATTTGTGAACGAGATTTGTGGCAATGCCTTTCCGTCTATGCTTTGGGTGAACAGCAACCTTCAAAATAGTCGCAACGATATTTTTATGACAGCAACCGGCGATTAGGTAGCCACAGACCTCTTGCCCGTCAAAGACAAGAAATGTATCTTTTGAGATCTTTTCTAAAAAGTCGTAATCCCATGCAGTTGGAAATGAGAGCTCTTCGATCTCTATAACTTTCGCGAGATCTTCTTCTTTGGCGGCCCTGACAATCATAGGTTGTCTTATATTTTCCATTAGATGAGGTAGGTTGCCGGTATATTATTCATCAGTGTCACCGGAGAATTTTCTCTTGACGATTTCCAGTGCCTCGGGGGAAGTGTTTTCATCCAGGTCCATGAGATCTCCCTCCACTGACTGGATGAGTTTTTCCTCAAACATCTTTACCCAGAACAGAGCGCTTTCCCGATTTGGCTCTTGCACGTGGATGCTGCCGGCCTTGTCCTTAGCTGCTGGAATCTCACCCGGGTCCTGGACGTAGACATCACCGCCAAATATTTTCCTGAGGCACTGTATCATCTCCCGCCCTAACCCCCTGCGTTTCTCGCCGAGGACTTCCAAATGAAAAAGGCTGATATGCTTGAGCCCCTGCTCGTCCAGCCACACACTTAGCTCGCCCTTGTACTTACTGGGATTTTCAAAGTGGAGCACTTCCAGGGAACCGTAACCCTTGAGGACTGTGAGGAGTTCTTTAATGCCCAGTTCCTTGTCTGCGCCTGTCCAGATAATGTCCTTCCAACATACCTCCGCCATGACCCGATTTCCTTTTTCTCCAACCAATTCTTCTCTTAATTATTGCAACCTATTGAGATCACTTCTGTTTTAATCAGTGAAAAGGTCCGATCCCTGATCCCGGATACTACATTGTGGCACTGCCTGTCAAGCCGTTATTTCATTAGTCCTAGAGAACGTGGTCCTCAGGACCAGTTCAGAATTGAATAGCTTTGCCGGTAAAGATTGCGAGCTGTCTTGGAGTACTGAAGCACCTCGATTGCGGATTTGGGAATGCGGATTGCGGAATTCTCAAGTATTTTTCGAACTTCGTCTTTGTATTCTTAATCCGAGATCCGAGATCTCCAATCCGAAATGTGATGACTCCAGCATACTTCCGTTTCCTCCCTTCATATCATTGCGTGAGGTGAGAGACACTTTGACTTTGACATATCGAGACTGTAGAGTGAACAGCCGAAACCAGACAGTCTGAGGTAACAGCAGTGAAAGCTACAGAGACCCGACCAGGACCAAGCCTAAAGCTGTCATTGACAATTCTCTTTGTCGTTATTGCCGCTACCTTGCTGATCCTTCTCCTGCGGAACGAGAGAGATTCGACCGTACGATCCACTAAGCAGATCCAAGTGGGGTTTCCAGCACCCAACTTTACCTTCCCCCATCTCAATGGTCAGCAGGTTAGTCTTTCTGACCACAGAGGCAAGGTGGTTCTTGTTAATATCTGGGCGACCTGGTGTCCCCCGTGCAGGCAGGAAATGCCCTCCATGCAGAAACTATATGAAAGCTTCAAAGGTGAAAACTTTGAAATCCTCGCCGTCAGTATTGACTCCACGGGGCGTGAAGCGGTGGGCCCTTTTATGCGAACAATGAATTTGACCTTCCCTGCCCTGCTGGATCCCAGAGAGAATATCAGGCCTCTCTATGGCGTAACCGGAGTTCCGGAAAGTTTCATCATCGATAAAGAAGGGATTGTTGTTGAGAAAATCATTGGCCCAATAGACTGGGCCACTCCAAAAGTCTTCCTTTTTTTCCAGAATCTCATTAAAAAAGCAAGATCCTGAGGCCCAGCCTCGCAGCGCTTTGCTTCATCACTATTGTTAAGAATTCCCTATTCCAAAGGAAACGGCAGATCATCTAGGGAAGAGTCATGGCGAGTACGCCTCATGTCGATCTCGAGATCATTTATCATGACCTGCATCATTCCGCGGCATAGCTTCTTGTAGCTCAGACCGCCTCGATCCAGCTCTATTCGCTTCTCAGCCAGCAAGCGGGCAACGGCACCAGTTGCCCTGCTGTAATTACCGATCGCTAGCTCCATGCGACAGCCATGCTGCAAATAGGCCATGGCATCAACATGGTCAGCCAATCCTTCCTCATCTGTCCAACTTTTCTTTCCGACAGCTCTATCTCTTTCATCTTCTTCCAATATTTTCTTGAGATAACTCAGCAGCA
>CAMYLW010000306.1 GCA_947259475.1 Thermodesulfobacteriota bacterium | reverse complement strand
CATCCACACGATAGCAACCAAATCCTGCCTGGCTTACCAACAAGCCGCTCTGGTCCAATTCGCCATAGTGGAAAGAACTGTGCTCTTGCGCATAGAACTCCGTAGCCTCGGGTGTGGCAAAGCCATCAAGCACTTTATCCTCCTGTTGAAACGAGCTGAAAAGTTTTCTCTTAAGGTAAGTAATATTCTGAATAAACTCAAGTCATTAAGACAGGCTGTTTCTCCATTTCCGTCATATTTACAACATACTGATAATAAAAGAATATTATACCCTTGACTATTTACGCTACATTTACTATTAAAGTAGCTAATATATCTTGGAGGTGAAAAATGGCAGATACAGCGTACACCATCAGGCCCTTTCCACAAGAGTTGCACCGCAAGGCAAAAGCCACAGCAGCACTAGAGGGCATCACCTTGAAAAAACTTATCTTGAAAGCATTGGCTGAGTATGTCGACAGGCAACAGAATCATATGACCAAGGGGAAACCAACTCTAGAAGAACTTCTCCTGAAGTGTGAAGAGGACTTGGAGAGAATTATTGGTCCGACAGAAGCAAAAAGGTTGGGCAAGTGGCGCGAATTCGAAGGTAATTACTTGAGACTTATCCCTTTTGTCCAGTGGCGTTTGAGAGCTGCAAATGAAGAAATTATCCATAAACTTGAGATTGAGGGCGGCCTGAGCTTGGAAAGAATAGCACTGGATTACTATCCGGAATTTTTCAACCCGAGTGACCTTCAGGAAGCCAGGAAAAAATTGGGAATCAAAGAAGGATCATAACCGGCATAGATGTATGCTGTCACTATCTAGATCGTTACCATAAAGCTTTAAACTAATTTAATAAGTTTATTATAAAACAGCATTGAATACATAGACTTAAACAATCACAGGAGCGCTGCAAAAATGAATACGGTGCAAGTCAGACCTTATGGAGCATGGGTATCCCCAATCACCTCAGAGCTGATCGTATCTGAGACCGTATCGCTAGGACAGATCGTTCTGGATGGTAATTACATATACTGGAGTGAGTCCAGACCGGCAGATGCTGGTCGCAACGTCATCGTGCGCTGGAACCCGGATGGCAAGACCGATGATTTGACTCCAAAGCCATTTAATGTCCGTACACGCGTGCATGAATATGGGGGCGGGGCCTATATTGTCTCAGATGGGACTATTTATTTCTCCAACTTCGCTGATCAGGGGCTGTATCAACAGGGCCCCGACCTTGAGCCCCAGCCTCTCACCGGGGGAACTGCAAGACGGTATGCAGACACGGTGGCGGACACATTCAGAAATCGGCTGATCTGTGTGCGGGAAGATCACAGTGTTAGAGAGGGCGAGCCCGTCAACACTATAGTTGCCGTTGGGATCAACCATGAACAGGAAGAACGGGTGCTGGTCTCCGGCAATGACTTCTATGCCACACCTAGAATCAGTCCCGACGGCTCTTATTTGGCGTGGCTAACATGGAACCATCCTAATCTCCCCTGGGATGGGACTGAACTGTGGGTGGGTGAAATACAGGCTGATGGCTCGGTGGAAAAGCCCCAAAAAGTAGCAGGAGACGTCAATGAATCCATATTCCAGCCGGAGTGGTCACCTGGTGGCGTCCTCTATTTCATCTCTGATCGAACCGAATGGTGGAACTTGTACCGCTACCACCAAAACCTGGTGGAACCGGTGTGCCCAAGGGAGTTTGAATTCGGCAGGCCCCAGTGGCTGTTTTCCATGTCTACGTATGGCTTTGAGTCCACCGATCGGATTATGTGCGCCTACACGAGCAGGGGAACCTGGTTCTTGGCCAGCCTTGATTGTAGCACTGGAGAATTGGAAGAAATCGCAACAACGTACACTGAAATATGGAATCTGCGCGCTTCACCAGGACAGGTGGTCTTCTGCGCCGGTTCCCCCACACAGACGCCCTCCATCGTTAGGCTGAACCTTGCAAACATGCAGTTTCAAACACTCCGCCTTGCCAGCGACCTCAAGGTAGATAAGGGTTATGTCTCTATCCCGGAAGCCATTGAATTTCCGACGGAACACGGAAAAACTTCACACGCTTTCTTCTATGCACCTCAAAATTGTGACTACCAACCACCAGTCGGGAAACGGCCGCCGCTTCTGGTCAAGAGCCACGGTGGCCCCACTGCCGCCACCTCAACTGCTCTAGCCTGGGAGATCCAGTATTGGACCAGTCGAGGCTTTGCGGTGCTAGATGTAAACTATGGGGGCAGCAGTGGCTACGGTCGTGCTTATCGGCAACGGTTAGAAGGACGGTGGGGGATAGTGGATGTGGACGATTGCGCCAATGGCGCACGCTATTTGGCGGAGCAGGGTAGGGTTGATGGCAAGCGGTTGGCCATCCGCGGCAGTAGCGCCGGCGGCTACACGACTCTCTGTGCTCTTACCTTCCGTAACATCTTCAAGGCTGGCGCCAGCTATTATGGAATCAGTGATCTCGAGGCCCTTGCAAAGGAAACCCACAAGTTCGAAGCTCGCTACTTGGACCGACTCGTTGGACCCTACCCGGAAAGGCAAGACATTTATCGTGAACGTTCACCAATCAATTTTACTGATTTGCTTTCCTGTCCGCTTATACTTTTCCAGGGACTCGAAGATGAGGTGGTTCCCTCGAATCAGGCCGAGATGATGGTGGCTGCTCTGCAAGCGAAGGGCTTGACTGTGGCTTATGTCCCGTTTGAAGGTGAGCAGCATGGCTTCCGCCGAGCTGAGACCATCAAACGTGCCTTGGACAGTGAACTTTATTTCTATTCTAGAGTTTTCGGCTTCGAGCTCGCAGAGCCAGTGGAACCGATTGAAATTCACAACCTCTAACTTGCCTAGATTATTGCACTCTTACCTAAGAACTTAAGGTCCAATAATATTCCCTACTGCTTACTGCCTTTGCTGCGATACCACTCCCAGGTCAGTTCCAGTCCCTCCTTGAAGCTGTAGTGAGGTTCGTAGTCTAGTAGCTCTCGGGCCCGGGAGATGTCGGCAACAGACTCTCGAATGTCTCCAAGTCTTTCCTCTGCTCTTTCAGGCTCACCCTCCACACCAGCAAACTGGGAGATGTTTTCCCAGAGACTGTTAACGGTCACAGAACTGCCAGTCCCTACATTGATAATGGCGCCAGCTATATTGTCCCGGTAAGCAGCCAGCAGATTTGCCTGAACCACATCGGCTACATAAACAAAGTCCCGATATTGCTCCCCATCTCCGAAGATGGTGGGAAGTTCGCCCCGGACAGCTCTATTCATAAAAATCGATATCACTCCCGAATAGGGCGAGGTAGGATCTTGTTTGGGGCCGTACACGTTGAAATATCTAAGACAAACGGTCTCGAGGCCATATAAGTCACCATAGAGAAAAGCGTGGGTTTCCCCGTGCAACTTGCTGGCAGCGTACGGGCTCAACGGCCTGG
>CAMYLW010000305.1 GCA_947259475.1 Thermodesulfobacteriota bacterium | reverse complement strand
TCCAACCAGAATAGCCATACCCTCCAACCGGTTTGCCAACAAAGGCGTCCTGCCACGACTCCGAGCCTGGCTGATTCACGGCTATGGTGCCGAAGACCCCAAATTTCATCTCCTCTACCGGGTGGCAATAGGGTTCTCCCACCAGCTTTTCCCCAACCTTTCGGGCCTCATCCTCATCCCCGTAAATGGCAGCCCTCAGGCCGTAGCGGTTATCCCGCGCCAAGTGTATAACTTCTTCAATGGTGGAAAAAGAGCTAATGAAGGACACCGGGCCAAAGGTCTCATCTCGCATACCCAACATGTCATGGGTGGCATCAACCACTACGGTAGGATAAACCAAATTTCCTTCGATTTTGCCGCCCAGAGCTAACCGCCCGCCCCGGGCCACAGCATCCTCAAGCTGAGCTTTGATGTTAGCAATGGCCCTCGGACTCGCCACGGGTCCCATCTCAGTGGCTGGGTCCTCAGGATCCCCCACCTTGACCGCACGGCTTAACTCCAGAAATATCTCCAGAAAGTCATCGTGGATCACTTCATGCAAATAGACGCGCTCAGGGGCGGTGCAGGTCTGCCCGGCGTAAATATATTTTCCTTCAGCCAACTCGTGGGCCGCAACCTCCAGGTCACCCCCTGGAACTACAATAAAAGGGTCCTTTCCTGGTCCCTCAAAGATGAATTTCTTCTTATGATTCCTTATAGAATCCTGATAATGGCCAGCATACTCATCCGTACCGAACAAGCAAATTGCGGGTATATGGGGATTGACAATGGCATTCTTGAGAAATGTCCTGCCGTCTGAATAATCAAAGCGGATGGCATCACCGAAGATTGGCTGGTATACAGACTCAATAAAACTGGCGATCTTGGAACCCCGGCTGGCGAATTTCACCCTTACCCGGTTGCCAACCAGGTAAATGGAGACTATGGCGGTATTAAGCCAAGCGCTGCCGTTGTAAGGCAAGATCAGGGCAACTTCTTGCTCAGGGCCGCACAGGGGTTGCCTAGCGGCAAAAGTAGATGCCATTGCATCAAAACCCTGCAAGTTCTTCAAATTGACATCCACTTCGATACTGCATTCTCGATGGGTGAAGCCGGTGTCGCGGATGGCTACTTGAATTAGTTCATCCCGCTTTTCCTTTATCCGATCCGTCAAGAGATGAACCCTTTCCATTCTTTCTTCAATTCCTGCCATTTCGTACTCCGAATTGCGACTTAGGGAATTAGAAATCTTGTGTTGGTGGATCTGGAAAATTTGAATAGCTTATGCAGATTATTGGAACACTACACCATAATACCTGAATTCCTTAATCCCTCAATTGCTTAATTACCCTTTGCCCTTGCTTTTTTCAAAAGGACCAGTATGTTATACGTCTGTGTCCGAGTGCTCGATCAAAGTGTTTGATTGCGACGGGCCGACAGTTCAACAAGTAATAGATCTGGTGGAGAAAAACATGGAAACGAAAAAAGATGTTGAAAACGAGGAAATCCACTTCAAGGTGGGCAATAAGGTATGGCGTAAAGCGGGTTATTTTTACCAACGAAATACCATCAAAGGCATTGAGGGAGAAACGGTAACTCTTGAAAATAAGGAGGTCACCATCGACGACCTCCTGCCCGCTTCCATTTTTGCCTTACCGGATGAGATAAAGGGGTTGGCTTATGAGACCCATATATACGACTATCTGGTTTTCCGCACGTATGAAAGCGGCCGGATGAGGGACATGGGAGCCAGAGAAAAGGCTGAAGGGTTGTATGTGGAGAAACCGGTGTGTGACAATTATCGGAGGCAGCATTTCCCTGGACACCCGGCAGACAAAGCTGATGTCCTCAGGTTGCTTGCAGATTTGGAGCAGCAAACCTAGAGCCCAGCTGGCAGCAGGTAGCTAGCAGCGGGCAGTAAGCGCAAGCATGTTAGTAAGAAAGGCAATATCGGAACTAAAACCAGCGAATCCGTCATTCCGGAATCCGCCTTAGGCGGATGTCCGGAATCCAGAAAAAAACAATACCTTACTGGATATCCCGCCAAGGGGCGGGACTTCGCCTCGTCCGGTATGACGACTGTGGCCGTTTCCAGATTTTTCCGCAGCCTTCTGGACACTGGGCAGTAAGCACTACTTTGTAAGAAATCGTCTGGAGATTAGATCAATGATTAGGCCCAAGGTTAAAGAGATAGAAGAATGGCTCCGAGAAGTGCGCCGTGATTTCCACAAACATCCGGAGCCACGGTTCAAAGAAACCAGAACAGCTGCGAAGGTTGCAGAACACCTCCGTAGCTTTGGCCTTGAGGTCCAGACCGGAATTGGCGGAACCGGAGTGGTCGGTCTGTTAGGCGGAACTTCCCCCGGTAAGACTTTCGCTATCCGCGCTGATATGGATGCCCTTCCTATTCAGGAAGAAACCGGTGCTGATTATTCCTCATGTAAACCTGGATTCATGCACGCCTGTGGACACGATGCTCATATGACCATGGCTTTAGGCGCGGCCCGGGTGCTGGCATCTTCTTCTGAACTGTGGGGCCTTATGAATGGCCAGGTCAAGTTCATTTTCCAGCCAGGTGAGGAGGGTGGACACGGCGCTAGAGAAATGATTAGCGATGGCGTTCTTGAGAACCCAAAGGTGGATAGGATAGTTGCCACCCACGTTGCTCCCCTCATACCTTTCGGCACGGTGGGTATCTATCTGCAGGAAGCGTGCGCCTCTGCGGACGCTTTTTATATCAACATAACTGGCCAGGGTGCCCACGCAGCATACCCCCACCTGAGCCGAGATCCAATTTTGGGCGGGGCTCAGCTTGTCACAGCTATTCAGTCTATTGTGAGTCGTAACACTGATCCCAGCCAGGGTCTCGTCATTAGCGTCACCCAGTTTCAGGCGGGCACCGCTACCAACGTTATTCCTGAGGAAATCACGATCGGAGGAACAATTCGTGCTCTCAACGAAGATGTGCGTAAGCTGGCGATGAGCCGTCTAGAGGAATTGGTCCAAAGTATCTGTCAGGCCCATGGTCTTAGCGGAGAGATCTCTTTTGGAGATGGTTATCCAATAATGAGAAATCACGAGCCGATTAGCCGCTTCGTCGCCGAGACAGCAGCAGAGATGCTCGGAGAGGATAAAGTAATTATCCGCCAGCCCAAGTTTGGCAGCGAGGACTTTGCCTATTTTCTTGAACGCTGTCCTGGAGCTGGCTACGAACTTGGCTGTTCAAATGAAGTCAAGGGTATTACCCATATGCTACACACCCCTCGCTTTGATCTGGATGAAGATGTGCTACCTCTAGGGGTCGAGCTTTATTTACGGCTTATTGAGAAATATTTTAAATAGCTATCAGCTGTCAGCGATCAGCCATCAGATAAAAGACTAAAACAAGGGGGCACCATGAAAGATTTCAAGAAACTGAAGGTTTGGGAGAAGGCTCATCGTCTAACGCTGAATGTCT
>CAMYLW010000304.1 GCA_947259475.1 Thermodesulfobacteriota bacterium | reverse complement strand
TAATGACCTGCAATGTCTCCATACAGCTGGGAATCAGTTGATACTATGACGGCGGAGAAAACCTGGCTCTGTAGGGCCGAGGAAATGGTGTAAGCTATTAAGGGGTGGCCAGCCAACGGACGAATATTTTTGTCATGTATTCGCTTCGAACCTGCTCGAGCAGGAATCAGGGCCACAATGCTGGGGTGCTTCTCAACCATTTACCTTCCGATTATTATGTACTAGCTCAAAAAACGAATCGCGGCTGAAAGCCGCTCCCACCATCCCAATTCTCCGGTACTCCAATACTCCAGTACTCCAGTACTCCAATACTCCAGTACTCCAGTACTCCAACACTCCAATATTCCGCTTATATGACGTCCGTCCGCATCGGTTAAAGCATTTCTGTATCTATATTTATGTAGATATCTTTCAAATCAGAGTACACGTCCAGAGCCTCAGTACCGGGTTCGCGCGTACCGTTGCCCGATTGTTTCAATCCCCCAAAAGGCATGTGAGGTTCACTGCCGTAAGTCCCAGCATTTACCATCGCCACGCCAGCTTGAATCTTCTGGGTAAATTCAATAGCTCGATGGATACTGCGAGTATGGATGCAGGCAGTAAGGCCATAGGGGGAGTCGTTGGCTAAGCTCAAGGCTTCGGCAAAATCTTGCACTCGATAGAGGCAGGTAATGGGGCCAAAGATTTCCTTGGTGGAGATTTCATCCTGGGGATCAACGTTTTCAAGTATTGTGGGCGCCATGTAGAAACCGTCTACGTGTGCAGGATCGGTAAGCCTGTGACCTCCAGTGAGAACCACCGCACCTTTTTGCTGCGCCCGGTCAATAGCTGATAACATATTGTTGAGTTGCACCTCATTAATTACCGGTCCAAAATCATCATCGTCTCCCGGACCAACTTTGAGCTTTTCAGTTCGTTCCACCAACAGGTTGCGGAACTTTTCATAAATTGAATCAAATATGATAATACGGCTACCTGAAGCACAGCGCTGACCAGCATTACTAAAGGCCGAAAGTAATACCCAGTTGGCCGCATTCTCCAAATCGGCGTCATCGCAGACCACCAGAGGATTTTTGCCGCCCAGTTCCAATGAAACTTTGGCCAATCTTCGAGCGGCAACTTCAGCAATTTGACGACCAACCTCGGTAGAGCCGGTAAAACTGATGACATCAACCTCGGGACTGGCTACGAGGGGAGCACCGGCCTCCTCACCGTAGCCCTGGATGATATTGAGTACACCTGGCGGCAGCCCCACCTCTTTGGCAATTCTGCCCACAATCCAACCGGTTGCAGGAGTGTCTTCCGCTGCCTTGAGAACCGCTGCGTTTCCGCATATCAAAGCGGGAAAAACCTTCCAGGCCACATTGGCTATGGGTGTGTTGGCAGCAATGATAAGGCCTGCCACCCCAAGGGGTTGTCGGACCACCATGGCATACTTATTTGGCACAGCGCTGGTGGTGGTTCGACCGTAAAGTCGACGGCCTTCACCTGCCATGAACTCCCCTTGAGCGATGGCGCCACCGGTCTCACCCAGGGCTTGCTTGAAAGACATGCCGGTCTCTAGAGAAACAATGCTGGCTATCTCTTCTTGCTGTTTACGCATAGCTTGGGCAATGTCATAGAGCAAGTCCCCGCGGGATACAGGGGTGGAATCCGCCCAGGCCGGTTGAGCCCTTCGAGCTACCTGAATGGCTTTTTGGACGTCCTCCACCCTTGAGCGTGCCACCCGACCGAGTTCTTTGCCGGAAACCGGAGACAACTTTCCAAAGGTGTCGCCAGTGTTTGCTTCGCACTCTTTGCCGTCAATCCAGTTAAGAATGGTTTTAGGAATTACTTCTTGATCCATGCTTGTCCCCATTTCTTCAAATGTTGCTACCAGGCGGTAAAGCCACCATCCACCACAAGCTCGATTCCGGTCACGTAGGATGAGGCCCTGGAGGCTAGGAAGAGGAGAGGCCCACTAAGGTCTTTCGCTGTCGCCATTCTGCCCAGCGGCACCCGATTGTGAAACTTCCGTTTGAATTCTTCATCCTGGTCGCCAAGTACCCCGCCCGGCGACAGCGCATTGACCCGGACTCCATGAGGAGCCCAATGGGTGGCCAGATACTTGGTGAGGTTAACTACGGCGGCCTTGGAAGCGCCGTAGGCCGGCGGCTTGAGAAAGGGTGGGTCGCTCTGGATGTGATCATAAAATCGCGAATCTGGTGAAACGCTGGCGTATAATGATCCGATATTAATAATGGAGCCCCGACCTGCTTTCACCATCTCGCTACCAAAGACTTGGGTCACCAGGAACAGCCCCAGAGTATTAACTTCAAGGATCTCCCGGTTTTCTGCCAGGGGGATATCTTCCAGAAGATATCCTTCTTGAGGTTGGTCTGGTGGCCGATCTATGCCAGCGTTGTTGACGAGGATTGAAGGTACCCCGAAGATTTCCAAACATTCCTTACAAACCGTCTCTAAGGCTAACCGGTCCCTGACGTCGGTGTAGGCCAGTCTAAGACGGTTGTCTTGAAATCGCCTTTGTATCTCACTGAATTGTTTGCTGATTTTTTGACCAGGCCGGTCGAGGACGAAAACAGCGGCCCCGGCATCAAGCAGTGTCTCTATCCAGATGGGGCCTAACTTGCCCAAACCACCAGTAACGACACCAATCTCACCCTCTAAGCTAAAAAGGTCGTTCAAGATGCGGCCTCCGCCCAGCCCTCTGAACCGTTTAATACCTCAAAGGTGATGTCGTCATCTTTGTTTAAAGCGCCACGGGTTACCCGGCCGATTACCTTTTCTAGTTCGTAGGGCGGCAGACCGTCACCTGGCGACTTGAGGGTAATATCTTCGCGCCTGAGGGCATGGCCTGCGGGTAAATCCCGCGCTGCCACCAGCTTTTTTCCCATTTTGATTATGGGGGTCACCTCAGTCTCGTAAACCCTCTTAACGCCATCACCCATGGCCCTTCTCGTCCTGCGCAAATCACGAACCATTTTTTTCAGCCCTATGGGCTCCAGCGAAAAGGCATGGTCGGTACCTTTCCAGGTGTGATTGAGAGTGAAGTGTTTTTCAACGACCCTTGCTCCCAACATGTATCCCACCACCGCCATGGCGATCCCATTGTCATGGGAAGACAGTCCAATGACGGTGTCGGGAAACCGCTCTCTGAAGCTGGTGATAACCCGCAAATTAAGTTCATCAAAAGCTGCCGGATATCCTGCGGTGCACTGCAGCAGGCATAGTTGCTGGTTGATGGGCATAATGGCATCATACGCTCTATGGACATCTTCCATGGGGCCGCCACCGGTACTGAGAATCATGGGTTTTTGGAATTTCGCAATATGGGTCAGCAGCGGTATACTTTTCAGATCACCTGAGGCTATCTTAAAGGCCGGGACATCGAGCTTCGCCAGAAAGTCGGCACTGGGAAAGTCAAATGCAGTTGCAAACA
>CAMYLW010000303.1 GCA_947259475.1 Thermodesulfobacteriota bacterium | reverse complement strand
GGCTTAGGGGAATTGAGCAGATGTTCTCCCAACTCCTGCATCATCTCGGTAATATTTGCAAAAAGGCGCAGATTTGAATGGGGAAAATAGGCTTGGAGTATACAGTAGGTGCAACCAAGGTTACATTGAATTCCGAAGTTTAGGATCTGATAACCGCAGCAGTTGTAAGAGCGCGTTCCCGGGCAGGGTTTTACAAAACGACCGCGAAATCTTACGATTTCCAAAACCGTTCCATTCTCAGATACGGTATCTTCCTGGACGCGGTCAACCCAATCTACGGGGATGCCCGGCGAGGTTGTCAGAATTCTTTTGACCAGCGGGCTGTCACCAACCTCCTTTTCAATCACCAACCTTTCTGGACGATACTTCATAGGACAGTAAGCCTCATCGTAGACCACTGGTTGCGGAAAGCACTTTCTAGGTTTGGTTCACCACCCGTTCGTTCCACTCACTCGAGGCACAAAACTAGCTTAAATCCAAAATCCGAATATCGAAATCCTAAATAAATTCAAATTTTCAAAATCACAATGACCAAAACTTTAGACGAGTCTCTTGGGCTGGTTTCGTTTTGAACATTGGAGAATTCGGGCTTTGGATTTGTTTCGTGCTTCGGATTTCGTATTTCGAATTTGACCGGGGCCTTTGCCCCGTGTTTCTGTGTCTCCGTGGTTCTTCATTTTTCCCAATGACTGGTCATCCATCGCTATCCATAATCTTCTGGAACTCAGGCTGATCGGCCAGTTCAGCCACTTTTCTCAGCCGGGGTGCCAGCTCCTCAGCCCGCTCGAAGGTACATTCCAAGCTCCACTTTGGTCCCTCGAAATAAGGTGGAGGTATCAAACGTACCCCAGAAGGCAGCCCAAGATCCCTGGCTTCCCTGGCAAACCTCTCCTTCCGGGCGGTGAGGCGAGGGGCACGCCGGGCCTGCAACTGCTTCCGAATTTGTTGGGCGCGTTGCCTTGCCGGCCCCTTGTGGGCCCGCCGCAGATCATTCACCTCTTCACTGTCCAGAATCTGTGTCGGGGTAAGATTGTCCCTGCGTCCTATTCCCACAACCGTCTCCACTAATTCCTCCTGCACACTCACACTGAAGGGAAGCTCTTGAAAAAAGTTGAAGAAGGCGAGACGGTCTCCCTGCTCCAGGGCTGAAAGAACAAAGCCTATCCGCTCGTGCAGTGTACCCCTAGCTATGGCATCGAGGATGGGTTCCTCCAAGGCTGGCAACTTCTTATAACGGCAACAAAGCGTGTCACTGGGCTCCAGATCCAGAAGAGGCATGAATTCTTGAACGAGTTGTGGTTGGTCCAAATGTTGAGCCATCTTGGTTAGAACCAAAGATTTCTCCACAGGATTTAAACCCCTTTGAGCAATGTTGTCATAGATGGCCATCCGCAAACTTGCAACAGGTGATGTAGAAGTTGACAAGACTTCACAAGATAGGGGATCCAGACCAAGCTGCTGGCAAACCGCTAAACGACGGCTGCCGCAGATGATGCGCAAAAGTCCATTGCTTTTGCGTTGAAGCAAGGGTTTCTGAATCAAGCCAACGGTTTGGATGGAGAGGATTAACTTATCTGGAAGAGGACCGTAAGTGATCAGGCAAGAGGTGTCATTCCAATCCACTTCTTCAAGCTGGATCGAGTAAGACTCCTTTTCAACCATGATCCCACTCCTAACTCTTGGTGAGATGTTCCAGGGCCTCCAGGTAGCGACTCCGGGTGTTGCGCACCACTTCATCAGGTAGTACTGGTGCAGGCGGTGTCCGATCCCAACCGCACTGGTCAAGGTAATCACGCAAATACTGTTTATCGAAGCTCTGCTGGCTCCTGCCGGGCTGATAGCTGTCGGCTGGCCAGAATCTGGACGAATCAGGAGTAAGGACCTCATCTATGAGGGTGAGCTTGCCTCCGACCAGACCGAACTCAAACTTGGTGTCGGCGATGATTATACCTCGCTCTCTGGCTATAGCCGCCCCCTTTTCATAGAGTGCCAAACTCAGATCGCGGAGCTGTGCCGCCAAATCTGTTCCCACCTGCTGGCAGAGGGTTTCGAAGTCGATATTTTCGTCGTGACTGCCTTTTTCAGCTTTGGTGGAGGGGGTGAATATGGGCGACTCGAGACGAGCTGATTCCACCAGCCCTTCCGTCAGCTTTATGCCGCATACCGATCCATGGCTCTGGTAGTCTTTCCACCCGGACCCACTGAGATAGCCACGAATAATGCACTCTGCCGGCAGGGGTTCCGCTTTGGCCACCAGCATGCTCCGGTTTGCCAATTCTTCGGCATAATCTTGACACTCTTCTGGGAAATTCTCTACCTCTGTGGTTATCAGGTGATTGTCCACCACTTCGGCCAGGGCCTTGAACCAGAAAGAGGAGATTGTGGTTAGAATCCTGCCTTTGTCAGGAATCCCGTTGGGCATTACCACGTCGTAGGCTGAGATCCGATCTGTGGCCACAATAAGCAGGTGATCCCCTAAATCATATATATCCCTTACCTTTCCCCTTGCCAGCAAGTTAAGTCCTGGCAAGTTGGTCTCAAATACCGGAGCTGTCGCCATGTATCCTCCCTTCATGCGGTCTCTTGCTGGATGAAAATGAAAGATTGAACCGAGGAGATACAGAAAGACTTGTCTCGTGTTTCGATCATCTAGATTTCGGATTTAAACTATCTCTGTACCTCTTTGGGCAATCCCCCGGTACTTATAATTTAGAAAGGGGCGAACCCAAGGTGGAGTCCGCCCCTGTGTAGTGGCCATAAAAGCTTTTAGCCGATGACAGCCAGCGTATCTCCCTTCCGCACGGAATCGCCGTTCTTGAAAGGTATGGAAAGAACCGTCCCAGAAGCGGGTGCAGCAATGGAGTTTTCCATCTTCATGGCCTCGAGAATGAGGACCACGTCTCCTTCATTTACCGCATCACCTTCCTTGACCTCATAGCGAATGACCATCCCCGGCATGGGCGCCTCAATTGAGGTGCCTCCTTCCACAACCGGCTTTGGAGCGGGTGCTGCCGCAGGAGCTGGCGCGGGAGCTGCAGGCGCAGCGACGGGAGCCGGAACTGGGGCTGCAGCCACTTGCGGCATCATGGGAGTAACCGCCGTAACTACAGGTGCACCACCCACTTCATCCACTTCCACCTCGAAATAGTCACCATCCACAAACACATTAAAAGTACGCAGGCCCGGACTCTTCTCCGGTGCGGGCTTTTCCACTTTTTCCACCAGCTTACCGCTTTTGGCTAGAGCAATGAGACGCTGCTCTTCCTCTGCCTGCTCCAAAGTCTTGGGCTTTACCTCGTCAGGGATTTCTTCCAGGCCATATTTCCACTGCAAAAAGCGAACACCGGTAGTGGGATAAATAGCCACAATCAGCAAATCATCAATGTCTTTGGCCAGGTCTCCGGCCACGGCCTTGGCTTTATCCAACTCTGGTTCCAACA
>CAMYLW010000302.1 GCA_947259475.1 Thermodesulfobacteriota bacterium | reverse complement strand
CTAGCCCCAATCGGCATAGGGTCGGTTGGGGTTTTTCTTGCCACTTTCACATTCATTGCTGTAGTCTGGTGCCAGGTTAACGCATCCCAAAGAAGCACTAGAAGAAACGCGGTGTTGATTCCTCCTTTAGTTTGGCTAAGTCTTTCTGATTATTATGGACCATTGTGTAGATTTTCAGACTAGATTGACCGGAGCTGTTTTTTGAGAACAGCTCCGGCTCCAGGGGTATTGTTAAAAGGGCATGTTATCTTCGTTCGATGCGGGTGGTACCGGTTTAAGGATTTGGTTTTTGTAGTTTAACTCCTTGAGGGTAACCACAATCATATCCAAGATAAGCCTTTCGAGTTGCTCGAGGATATCTCCTACAGCCTTGTTGTATTGTTTTGTGTAGCCTGCACTCATTTGCTCTCCTCCTTATCAGAAGATTTCGGTGGCGGCCATGCGGACATGGTCGGCGGTGACCGTCATGGATTTTCCTTTAGCTGCAGCGATGATGGCGCCCCGGGCCAGGTGGTTGGCTTTTCTGAACAGTCCTCCGGAGCCCTGGTGGATGCCGGTAATAGCTGTTTGATCAAAGAGGTTGTTGTTAACCCCTGCGATGGCCAGGTGGTGTGTGAGGTATTGTTCCATCTGTTCACGAGTTACGCCTTCCAGGTGGCTGCGTCCCACGATTCTTGAAGCCAGGGGTAGTGATGAGCGATACATCAGGCTGTCAATCAGGTTGGACTGTCCGGCCAGTACGATGGGAAGCAAGGGTTTGGAGTCTTTGTCAAACTGGGTGAGGGTGTGGAGTTCGGCAAACACTTCAAGGCGCAGGAGGGAGGCCTCATCGATTACCAGGATCACTTTTAGCTTTTTGCCTTGGACCAGTTCAACTATCTCCTGGCGGATGCGCCGGAGGATAACGGCTCGGGAGACTCCCCCCATATCCATCCCCAGCACATCAAGCAACTGCCTGTAGAGCTCCAGTATGGGTCCGGTGGATGCGGTGATGTACAGGGTGCGGTACTGTGATGGGTGCAACGTGCCTGTCACATAGCGAAGGGCGGTGGATTTACCGCTGCCGATCTCGCCGGTAACCAGAGCAATGGCCCCCAGGCGCACGACATAGTGGATGCGTTCCTCAACCCCTTTGAGCGCTGGGGTTAAAAGGATGTGGTCAAGTTCAATGTCGGATGAAAAGGGCTCACGCTCCAGTTCAAAGAAGGTGCGATAGTTGGTGTTCATCGATACAACTCCTTTACAGGTTACCAGATCTTTCCTCCCGTGGGTTTGTTGTTCTCAGAGCTAATCTGAGCTTGCCTGTTTTTGTCGCGTTTGACCTGGCAGTTGACCTTGAGGTCCACCGGTGTCAGATAGCCGTAGCTTTTGTGCTGCCAACGGACCTCAACTTTCTTTGGACTGTCCTTGTGGTAGAGCAGATCCACCCGTTGGCCGATGAGTTTTACTGGTGCTTCGAACAGATATCCGTCCAAAGTGACGGTTCTGTCTTTTGCGACCCTGCGCCTGGCAATGGTGCGAAAATGATCGGTTAAATTCTCTGGTGCTGCCCGCAGACATTCCATGCGGGAGGTAAAGCGCTCCAGGGGTGTTTTGCCGGTAGCCGAATGAGTCCTTTGGTGATAGATTTGTTTGAGCCAGAGTTCAAAGGCGCAGTTGAGCTCATCAAGGCTCAGGTGCCCTCCTTCGGTCAAAACCTGACCCCGCACGGTCCTGAACCATCTTTCTATTTTCCCACGGCCTTGGGGCTTGTAGGGGCTTGAATGGATCAAAGCAATGCCCAGTGATGCTGTGATGTGTTCCAGGTGTTTTGAGCGGTAGGCGGCCCCGTTATCCACATAGAGCTTTCTGGGCAGTCCTCTTTTCAAAAGCGCCTTCTCGAAGGCATCTAAAAACGAGACAAGCCTCTCGGACAGATAGAATCGGGCATAAGGGACAAGCCTGGAGTGATCATCGATAAAGGCGATCAGATAACTTTTTCTTCTCCTGTCATCCACCGTGACCATGGGCCCGTGCATCACGTCCGACTGCCAGATGTCATTGGGAAGTTCCGCTTCAAATTTGCGCCGGTCCTGGAGTTGTCTCAACGGCGGATTCATCAGGTTCTCAGCATGAAGAAAACGATAAACCGTGGCCGGTTTCAGGTCTTTGCCCGGGGGCAAAAGTCCTCTTTCCTTCATGCTGTGGATCAGTACGGGCACTGCCGCACCGGGCATCTCTTGGCGCAAATGGATTAAATTGAGCCCGCTCTCTTTATCTATTGCCCGGCTTTTTCCCTTGTCCGATCGATCTTTCGGGTAGAGCGATTCCAACTGGCCGCCGCTGTCTTTGTAAAGCTTTATCCAGCGAAGGATGGCACTTCGGCTGAGGCGGGTCCTGTCAGAGAACGGAATGCTCCACCTTCGGGCGCACTTGTCCTGCAACAGCCGCTGTTGCTCTCCCCGACTCAGCCTTACCCCACCCACAAACTCGTGAATGACGCTAAAGCGGAAAATCGCAACAGTCTGCTTTTCACTCTCCGTCATAAGCAACCTCCTTTCTTGAAATTCCCCCCCCCTTACACCATCCATTGGCATCGCGTAAGAGAACGGTTCGGTAGGTTCCTTAAAAACGGTACTCAGTGCAGATTAAATACTACGGGATACAGGCACTTTGCCCAGAGAAACAAGCTGGTCAAAGGCCTCAGGCAAGTGGCTAAGCCACTCAATACCCAGATGCGCCACTACTTGTCGTTTCAAAGCCCTGAGCCAATGACGGCAGCGGGCGCCACTTAAACCTCGCGGCCATTTGCCGGCTTGCAATCGCGTCAAGATATGCGAGCGAATGGTCTCTATAGTTGCCTGGAAACGGCTAAAATACGCCTTAGGCCTGAGCTTGATTACACAGCCACAGACCGGACATCGATACCGACGCAGCAGCAACGCCTTGGCATAGCCGTCAAACAGTGCCTCCACAAAACCATGACCCCACACATGGCTTTGCCTGCAGCACAGACAAATCTCGGGCCTAGACCACGGATAGCTGCGTCCTTTTTTCTCAATCTCCTTGAGATTTGCTGAAACTGGTAGTATCATAGGCTTCCTTTCGGGGCCACAATGTGCCCTGTTGGTTGGGGGCGGTTGGGTTCGGCTAAAGCTCACCGCCCCGTCTCTTCCAAACAAAAATGGCCTCCTCAAAAGAGACCATTTAATCCGATACTACCCACCTTTGTGTCAACTCATTCTGAAAATCTAGCCCATGTTCATACCTCTTTAATGCGCCTTCCTACAGTATGTATGATCCTGTAGAAAGAGCAAATGGCGTAGCCAGAGTCGTCTGTGATGGTGATCGAAGAAAGTATTACCGCTTCCGGCCGGCCAGATTCTACGGGGGCATCGCAACGGCTGACTGTGTTGGATGTTGCCTGCGATGCATATTCTGTTGGTCATGGCGAGAGGTGATAAA
>CAMYLW010000301.1 GCA_947259475.1 Thermodesulfobacteriota bacterium | reverse complement strand
GGGAACATATCGTGGCCGGTAAACGTTTAAGCCAGGATGATATCGAACATGAGATCCTGCGCAAGCAGTTCAAAGACCCACGGATACATTTTGCCATAATCTGTGCTTCCATGGGCTGTCCGCCGCTGCCGAGGATTGCCTATACGGAAGAGAATGTCCAGACCAGGCTGAAGGAGGAGACGCGACAATATCTTAATTCTCCAAGGGGAACGCGGCTTGACCGGGCTGAAAATACCCTCCATATGTCAAAACTCTTCGACTGGTTTGCTACCGATTTTATCCAGAAATCCGGTTCGACTTTGGCATTCATGCGGCTTTACTTGAATGAAGAGACTCTATCCTTTTTAGAGCGGGATCCGAAGATCTCTTACCTGGAATATAACTGGGCCCTGAATGCCCAGGCACCTTTGAAGTAAAGATTGGAGGTGTCAGGTGTCAGGGAAAAAGAACAGAAGCTGAAACCCACAATCTTGGTTCCGCCTTCGGCGGATGATCTGTTTGGAAACTGAGTTTGGTTTTTAATAACCTTACTTTTGGTTCACGCTAGCATTCCTGGTTTCACCATGAAAATTTCTGTTGTCATCCCTGCTCTCGATGAAGAACAGGCTATCGGCAGCGTCGTCCAGGATGTACCTGGGGATCTGGTAGAAGAAATCATCGTAGCCGACAACGGTTCCACCGACGACACCGTGTCACGGGCGACAGCTGCCGGCGCCAGGGTCGTCCACGAACCTCGTCGCGGCTACGGCGCTGCTTGCCTAGCAGGAGCCAAGGCAACTCGCAACTCAGAGATCATTGTCTTCTTGGACGGAGACCACAGTGATGATCCGACGGAATTGTCCGTTGTTGCGGGACCGGTGATGGAAGACAAAGCTGACCTAGTGGTGGGTAGCCGTCTTAAGGGAAGACTAGAAAAGGGTTCCATGCCCTGGCATGGTCGTCTGGGCAACAGAATAATTGTTTTGTTACTTCGATTGTTGTACGGGGCTGATATCACAGACCTAGGCTCCTTCCGTGCAATTAAGCGGGCCACTCTCTTTGATCTACACATGGAACAGCTGACCTATGGTTGGCCCGTGGAGATGGTAGTCAAAGCTGCCAAGAAAGGATGGCGAATCCAGAGTGTTCCCGTTCCATACCGGCGGCGTCTCGGGAAATCCAAGGTATCCGGTACGGTTCGGGGCTCCATCATGGCAGCTTATTATATGTTTTGGGTTCCCTTGCGTTATTTGTGGAAAGATTGAACAGGAGGTGCCACCATGGCCTCAGTAGGTATCGGCCTGACCAATAACTGCAATCTGCACTGCGCCCACTGTTATAGAGACCAGGATCGGATCTACAATCTCACCCTGGGGGATATCCAAAAGATTTGCGACAGCTTAGAAATCAGTTCCATCGGTTTCGGCACGGGTGAAAACGGCTTGAATCCACAATACCATGAGATTATTGACTTCCTCAAAGGGAGAGGAATCAAGCTTACCCTGGCCTCAAATGGTTATACCCTGTCTATAACCCCCGACGAAATGCTTAGCTATTTTGGGGACGTGGAATTTTCCATTGATTTTCCAGACCAGAGAAGACAGGACGAATTCCGGGGTGAGGGCAACTGGCAGACCATCATGAATTCCATAGAAAGGTGTGCCAGGTTGGGAGTCAAAGTTTCAATCCTGGCGGTCTTGATGAACGTTAATTTTAAAGATCAGGGACAAATCGCCAAACTGGCAGCATCTTTAGGAGCTGACTTCAGGGTCAACGTCTATCAGCCCATGTACACTGACAAGTTCATGCTGAGCTTCGACCAGTACTGGGAAGCATACCAGATGTTGTTCGATGAAACTGAAATCATCTCTGTGACCGAGCCCCTGGTGAAGACATTCCTTGGACTGGGTAACGGCAATGGGACTCCCTGCGGAGGCAGCAGCATCCGCATAACTCCCGACCGGCGTCTGAAACCATGTGTGTACTGGCCGGAATCTGATTTGACCATCGAAGATTTGGTGGAAAAAAGGGAAGCTGTTTTTCAAACTCCACTTTTTAATGATACACACAATACACCCCAATTCTGTCTGAGTTGTGAATACGTAAACAGTTGTGGTGGAGGATGCGCTGCTCGTCGGGTGTTGCGCGGGCGCCCCAATGAACCAGATGAATACTGTCCTGTAGTACGCGGAACAAAGCCACACCTGCATTCCCAATTTTCTTCTGCCGAAAGACCACTCCGGACAGGAAGCATCTGTACTACCATTGTCAGGGGAGCATGATCGTATGGCGGAAACAGCACGAGCCGTAGATCTGCCTAAATGTCTCTATGTGGAGACGACCAATCGCTGCAATCTGAGATGTAGGACGTGCATTATTTACAGAGGGGGCTGGGAGCCGGAGCGCGATTTTTCCCTCGAAGAATTGATTATGATATCCGAACAGCTACCCGATCTGGAGCGGGCCGTACTCCATGGCATCGGCGAACCTTTGCTCAACCGCGACCTGCCAGAGATGATCCGCCACCTCAAGAACAAGAATGTGACAGTTCTTTTCAACACCAACGGCATCCTCCTTAATAAACAACAGCAAGAGAAACTCATCGATTCGCAGGTGGATGAGATTAGAATTTCTCTGGATGCGGCATCATCGAATGGCTACAAAGCTGTGCGTGACAGCGATAAGTTCGATCTGATTGTCAACAACCTCCAAACTATGACAAAACGCTTGCAATCCAGGAAATTGTCACAACCTAAGCTATCTCTCTGGTTTTTGGGTAACCAGGAAAATATCACTGAACTCCCAAAACTCATCGAGCTTGCAGCTCTCATGGGCATTCGGGAATTACATCTCCAAAGACTTGTTTATTTTTTGGACGATGAGGGCTACGGTCTGGCAAATTCGCAGAGTTCCCTTACCAATCCTGATATGCAGGCATCCCAACTGATTCATCGGTGTCTGGAACGGGCCCAAGAGCTTGGTATCTTCTTCAGTGCCTCCGGTCTCACCGACCCAGTGCACAGTGTCCGAGGGAGCCCCCCTGATGCTGCACCCTGGAAAAGGTGCTTCCGTCCCTGGGAGGTTGTTTACATTACTGCCCAAGGAAATGTTCTTCCCTGCTGTATCTCTCCTTTCTCGACGGTAGACTATTCGTCCATAATTCTCGGCAACATATTTGAGAGGCCACTGGAGGAGATCTGGTTGGGAGAGAAGTATCAAGACTTCAGAAAAAGACATCAAACCGCCACACCGCCAAAATGTTGTCAGGGCTGTGGGATTTCGTGGAGCCTGTAAGTCAAATTTCGGATTTGTTTCGTGTTTCGAAACTGGGGACCCGCCCGAAGGGTGGGGAGTCCGTAGGACCAATTTCGAGTTTCGAGCTTAACCGCGGCCTCAAATAAACAGTGGTCTCAGAAATAAACAGAAAACACAGAGAGACCAAAACAACATCGTCTCAGAGAGCCTCAGCGTCAAAGAGACTCTATTTGATCTTTTTGTAAAGGCCGCGGTCTTGGCTACTGCTCCTTCAGCACCTGGATGATGTATTGGTAGATTTTTTGGGCATCCTCCCCAGAGAGTTTGTCAGCAGGAAAGGGTGGCATGATCGTCGTGGAACCATCCCGTGCTTTGGGACTCCGAATGTAGGCCAGAAATGTATCTAAAGTCACTAACTGAGGTGCTGTTTTCAAAGGAAGGTCTTGCTTGATCGAGTTCCCTCCATTTGGATGACAAGCGCTGCAGGATTTGCTGAACTGCTCGCCGCTAACCTCAATCCCCACAACATGCATTGGTTGCCCAGCACTTTTGTCGCCGAAAACTAACTCCCCGCCAAAATAGCCCAGGGCTGTCACATTAAGTAAACAAAAAGCGTAGAGGATTACAGCAGACTTGGACACAGTTTCAGCTTTGTAGCCTGCGCTCAAGGCAAATACAAGTAGGATCAACAAGAGACCTGCCAGCATAATCTTCATCTTGATGGGAAAGAGCCAAGCCCCAGCGTAATAGTACTTCCAGTCCAAAACACCCAAGATCACTGTGGGAATGAGTGATAGTAGAGCCAAGATAATACAGTGGTGAGCTGTTTTGGCTAGACCCTGATGGCGCAGCTTCCACGCAGTAATCCCGAATACAAAAGCTCCGATCACCATACCTACGGTGGCGTGGGTCACTGGAGGATGGATCGGATGGGTGTAACCGATCTTTGCCAGAGCCTGATACAAAAACTCGATCACGTTACCCCACCCTCCTTCTTCAATCAATATCCATTAAGGTGCCTGTAGCAATTCTTCGGTTTTTTATTCTAACCACATATCAGCTCGGAGTCACGTATGCTCCGAGTAAGGTAATTTAAGTCATTCAGCTGCGCTGTCATTCATAGTAATGACATCGCCCTGCCTGTCTGTGAGCCAAAAGAGCGCGCCTTGAAAACTTTTGAGATACCTGCTATGGTACTGGGAATAGTTTAAACACACTTCAGAAATCCTCCTTCCAAACAACCTAGGGCCCGCGCTTCTCTTATAAGCGCCGCACTTGCTCTCTCAGTGCCCACTCTCTGTGGGTCACTACAGCATAGTCTCTCTATGCCTCTCTTTTTGAAAACCGCAAGTATCTCTATCTAACGCTCAATCTCGGCGAGTTCACCACTCCAGTTCACCCCTGTTGGGCACCTTTCTGATAGCCAATCAGGATGAGGTCCAATCTTATCTCGATAGACTACGAACACCAAGGTTGGTGAGTTTTTATATTAACTTCAGGAGTTTATAGATATATGGATATGAACGCGACATTAGTACAAATCGAACCTACCATAGAAAATGACAAACTAGCCGTACTCCTTGGCGGCAGCAAGCAGAGAATGTTATCAAGGTCAATTAACACAAAAGTGACAACCTTGGAGCAGAGTCTAGATAGGCTGATTCAACCGCGTTTGCATTACCGCATTGTGAAAGCAAAGACCACGGATGATGCTACCGTTCATCTCGAAGATGCAGTTGAGTTCAGAAGCGCAAAATTATCAAGGGCTTTGAGAGACGCAGAAAAAATTGTCTGTTTCATCGGTACCATCGGCTTTGACGTTGAAAAGGAGATCGGCAGACTCCTGGATGAACACAAACTTTCGGAGGCGTACATTCTCGATGCAATGGCCTCGGTGGCAGTCGAAGACATGGTCGAACAGTTTCATCAGGTTATGGAGGCCAAATGTAGAAACGAAAGTAAAACCGTTACCTTCCGTTTCAGCCCGGGTTATTGCGATTGGCCTATTACAGAGCAGAAAAAGCTCTTCAGTGTGTTTGATGCCGAAGAAATCGGCGTGGAGCTTTCGGATTCCTGCCTCATGGAGCCAAGAAAGTCGATTTCGGGAGTCTTTGGGATAGCTCCTCCTGGATCGGCCCCCCACAATCCCTGCCTCCATTGTCGAGAGAAAAATTGCACCGCGCGAAGAACCTGACAGCCGGCAGTTGCCTTTAGGCA
>CAMYLW010000300.1 GCA_947259475.1 Thermodesulfobacteriota bacterium | reverse complement strand
GGCCCGTCAGGGTAGATGCGAAAGACCTCGTTGCCATAGGCAAGAGGTGCACTGAGAGCATACATGAAGATACTGGACATCCTGGATAAGGAATGCATCATTCCAGAACTTCGTTCCAGGACCAAGAGAGAGGTTCTGGAGGAGCTCACCGGAGCCTTGCTGAATTTCAAGGCTAACTTGGACAAAGAAGCTCTTGTGGAGGTACTGCTTGAGCGAGAACGGCTGGGCAGTACCGGCATTGGTGATGGTATAGCCATACCTCACGGCAAGGTTCAGGATCTTGATGAACTGGTCCTGTCGTTCGGACGCAGCACTCAGGGAATCGAGTTTGATTCCATGGACGGCAGACCAACGCACCTCTTTTTCTTGCTCATAGCTCCGGAAAACTCCGCCGGCATTCATCTGCGTGCTCTGGCTAAGATATCCAGGTTGCTCAAGAGTTCCCACTTTCGCCAGAGGCTCTTGGAGGCCGGGACCGAAGAAGAACTCTTCCAAGTAATCCAGGAAGAAGACAAAGAGTTCTGACCGAACGCATCTCAGGCCAATTTTGTAAGCTTCTTCCTGACTTTTCTCGCCATTTTGAGCATCTAATCGCATAATATACGCCTTCCATAACATACGGGTATTCTTTCTACATTGAGGGTTTCAGACACCTGAACCCCGACACCTTATTCCTGGTAGTATTGGTGTTAGGCAACAGCCCGTTTGGAGGTGACCATGACTGATTCAGTAAGAACGAATGATCATAGGGGGTTGCGAGTCGTTGTGGTCACAGGACTTTCTGGATCTGGTAAGAGTACAGCCATAAAGGCATTTGAAGATATTGACTATTTCTGTGTTGACAATCTGCCGGTTGCATTGCTGCCGGATTTTCTCAAACTGCGGCAGGAGTCCTCCGATGATCTTTGGCATATAGCCTTGGGTATGGATATTCGTGAGCGGAGCTTTCTCGAAAGCTATCCAAGAATCTTCAGCGAGCTGCGGCAGGGTGGCACCGATTTGGAGATCGTCTTCCTGGAGGCAACCGACGAGGACCTACAGCGCCGCTTCAGTCAGACGCGCCGCAAACATCCTCTGGTAGGAGAGGGCACTGTTCTGGATAGAATCAAGGCCGAGCGGCAAAGCTTGAAAGATCTTAAAGGAATGGCAACCCGGGTTATCGATACGTCCAATCTCAATGTACACGAGTTAAAGCGGATGATCTCCCGGCTCTACACGGTTTACCCTGCACAGGATACACTTCATGTAAATGTTTTATCTTTCGGGTTCAAATACGGTGTACCGATGGAGGCAGACATCATTATGGATGTAAGATTTCTGCCCAATCCTTTCTTTGTCAAGGAGCTTAGAGACCTGAACGGTACCCAGGAGCCGGTAATTCGCTTTGTTATGCAACGGGGACAAACCGAACTTTTTCTGGAGAAGTTTACCGAGTTGATAAACTATCTCTTGCCTCGTTATCGTGATGAGGGTAAAAATTATCTGACCATCGCTGTGGGATGTACAGGGGGAAAACATCGATCTGTAGTGATCACAGAACAATTGAAAGAGCAATTGGCCGGCCTGGGATATCCGGTAACCGCAGGCCACCGGGATATTGAGGTGGATTAGAAGCATCGACCTTCCAGGGGAGAAGGAGTTGACCACAGAGAACAGAGTATAGAATAAATCCGAAATCCGAATATCGAAATTGGTCCTCCGGACACCCCACCCTTCGGGCGGGTCTCCAGTTTCGAAACAATTTTCAAATTACCAAAATTAAAATGACCGAAACCTTGCATCTCAAATGATAGTCAGTATTGTTTTGAACATTTGAACATTCGTATTTCGGATTTGTTTCGTGCTTCGGATTTAGAATTTCGAATTTGGCCGGCACCGTGGCCTCCGTTGCTTTAAGGTTCAGTGGGCAGAGATGACCAGTCTGGCTGGCTAGGAGAAGATTGATGGTGGGTATATTGGTGGTTACTCATGGGCGGTTGGCACAAGAGTTCATTGCCACCGCTGAGCTGATTGTGGATAAGATGGACAATTGCATAGGATTATCACTCGACCCAGATTTACCGGTGGACGCGCTGCGCCAGCAAATTCACAAGGCAATGGATGAGGTAGACGACGGGGATGGAGTGATTGTGCTTACCGATATGTTCGGCGGCACTCCCTCTAATTTGAGTCTTAGTTTTCTCAATCAGGAGGGAATCGAGGTCGTTACTGGCGTTAATCTACCCATGCTTCTCAAGCTGGCACATTCGCGCCAAGACAATACGGTGGATGCATTGGCTCGAAGCATTAAGGAATATGGGCGGCGAAGTATTTCATTGGCCAGTGAGATTTTGGATCAAGAAGTAGTGGAGTAGAATCTCGTGCGTGACCACCAGACAGCCGAGGATATTCATGCAGCTATCCACGGCTTAGATTTCCGGCTTGAGGATGATATTGGTGAGCAGTTCAGGGTTGAACCCATGAGACCGGTTGATCTTGCCCAAGTGCTGGCCATAGAACGGGCGAGTTTTAAGAGTCCCTGGAGTAAAGCTTCCTTTGAGGCGGAGCTGGGGAAATCCTACGGTGGCCTGAGAGTGGTCCGCACAAAGGGAGGAGACCACATCGGTCCAGTGCTGGGCTATATTTGTTTTTGGTTGGTGGCTGATGAACTCCAGATAACGAATTTGGCAGTGCATCCGGAGTACCGGCGGCGCTCCATCGGCTGGCAATTACTATTGCACGCTTTTCAACTGGGCCATGCGGCGGGAGCGCAGTTCGCGGTGCTGGAAGTGGGTCGATCCAACAAGGCGGCGCGGGCTTTATACGAAAAACTAGGTTTCGTGGCTGTGCACAAGAGACCTCGTTACTATTCCGAATCCGGGGAAGACGGTTTGGTTATGGAGTTAAACCTTTAACCTTGAACCTAACGACTGCAGCCGGTGTAGGTTTGCAACCTTAGGGTTGAGAAAATAAAGATCATTTAGACTTGGTCGGAACAACAGTAATTTATGAGGGAGGATATGAATATGGCTGTCAAGGTTGGAATCAACGGTTTTGGTCGTATTGGTCGGATGGTGATGAGAAGCATTATCGAACGCGGAATAGACGTTGAAGTAGTGGGCATCAACGATCTAAGTGATCCAGAGGAGTTGGCTCATCTACTCCGCTATGACTCGGTTCATGGTCGTTTTGACACTCCGGTGGAGGTCCGGGATGGTAATCTCATTATAGGGGGCAAGGAAGTCCACTGCACCCAGATTAGGAGCGTTGAAGAGCTGAAGTGGAAGGACTTGGGTGCGGATATAGTTTTGGAGTGTACCGGACTCTTTAGGGATAGAGAAGCTGCTGCGAATCATTTGAAAGCTGGGGCTCGGAAGGTGATCATCAGCGCACCAGGAAAAAACGCCGACGCAACTTTTGTCTTGGGAGTCAATGAGGACACCTATGATCCCGCCAATCACGACATTGTTTCCAATGCGTCCTGCACCACGAACTGTCTGGCGCCTGTGGTCAGGATTCTTCACGACTCTTTTGGCATTGAACACGGCCTGATGACTACCATCCACGCATACACCATGGGCCAGAATCTTCTGGACGGGTTGCATAAGGATCGGCGCCGGGGACGGGCTGCGGCTCTTTCCATGGTTCCGACCACTACTGGAGCCGCAGTGGCAGTGACTCTGGTTATCCCCGAGCTGAAAGGCAAACTCGATGGCATGGCCATCCGCGTTCCCACCCCCAATGTTTCCGTAGTTGACTTTGTGGGGCGTGTGAGCCGGGAGGTTACCAAGGAAGAGGTGAACAAGGCTTTGGAACAGGAGGCCACCGGCCGACTGAAGGGCATCCTCGCCTACATCACCGAGCCTCTGGTTTCGATGGATTTTAACACCAGTACTTACTCTTCTGCGGTGGATGCGGCCCTGACCAGTGTTGTGGATGGTCGACTGGTGAAAGTTCTGAGCTGGTATGACAACGAATTCGGTTACGCTAGCCGGTTGGTCGATCTGGCTGTGTATATGGGGGAGAGGTTGTAACACCCTGGTAGTCAGTAGTCAGTTGAGAAGCATAGGGCATAGAGAGGAAATTTCGAATTGACGAAAAGACAATTGACAGAAGA
>CAMYLW010000299.1 GCA_947259475.1 Thermodesulfobacteriota bacterium | reverse complement strand
GCCTCAACAACATTCATCTCGAGAAGCATCGAATTTTTACATTCCTGGACCATGCCTTGGCCACGGACCGTTACAATCTTCTTTGCACTGAGATCCTGCAAAAAACCCGCGCCAAAGGCCACAATACTATAATGGTCACCAGCTGTGTCGAAGGCGAGGGCAAGACTGTCACCGCCATCAACCTTGCAACGAGTATTGCCAGGAAGCCGCAGCATACGGCCCTGCTGGTAGATGCAGATCTGCGGAATCCCAAAGTCCAAAAATATCTTGGCTTTCACGCTCAGAAGGGGCTTTCCCATTACCTGGAAAAGGATGAGGCAATCCCTGGACTCCTTGTTAATCCTGGCATGCCTAGAATGGCGGTCATAGCAGCCGGGCAGACTCATTTGCGCTCAACAGAAATCTTGAGCTCGCCAAAAATGGAGAAGCTCGTACAGGAGATGAAGAGCCGCTACCCGGATAGGTATGTGATTTTTGACTGTCCTCCTGTACTGAGCGTCGCAGATTCGTTAGTTTTTACGACGTATGTGGATGGGATTATTCTGGTGGTTGAGGCTAATAAGACCCAGGAAAAGCAGATTAGGCAAGCTGTTGAGTTGTTAAAGGAAGGGCGTCTTCTCGGCCTGGTCATGAACAAGAGCAGAGCGTCTTTCAAGGGATACTACTATTAACGTCAATACCTCATGAGTGTCGTTAATGGTTGCGGATGGTTTTCTTGCATGATTGAGCATGGGTGGAATTCTGAAATGAAATCACTTCAAAATCTTCCCCCTTTCGTAAAGGGGGATCGAGGGGGATTTCGTCGACCGAACCACCTGCTTGAAAAATGTGTCTCTTTCCACCGGCTGCCTTCCGGCGGCACGAATCAGACCTTGTAATTCATCCGGTGTGAGCGCTTCGGCACTCTGGGCACCGGCCATGTGGCCGATGCGCTCCTCCATGACCGTACCATCCAGGTCATCTGCTCCGAAATGAAGGGCTATCTGGGCCATCTTCACCCCGAGCATAATCCAGTACGCCTTGATGTGAGCAAAATTGTCCAGAAGCAAACGAGACACCGCTATTGTTTTCAGATCGGTAAAGCCGGTCCTTGGCTCCACCCCTGATATTCCTGTGTTGGCTGTTTGAAAGGCGAGAGGGATGAAGGTTATGAAACCGCCGGTTTCATCCTGCGCCTCTCTGAGTGCCAGCATGTGGTCAACTCGCTCAGCAGCGGTCTCCAAATGGCCGTACAAAAGGGTGGCGTTGGAGCGCATCCCCATGAGGTGAGCTTCCTTGGCCACCTGAAGCCACCCATCGCTGTTCAGCTTTTCCGGACAGAGAAGTTGCCGAACCCGATTGCTGAACACCTCGGCACCACCACCGGGCAACGCCTCGACACCCGCCTCTCCGAGGGCTTGAAGTACCTCGGAAGTTGTCACTCCTTCATTCTGGGCCAGGTGGGCAACCTCCACAGCTGTAAAAGCCTTCACAACGGCCTCAGGCCTAATTTTCTTGATCTCACGAACGAGGTCCAAGTAGTAAGAGAAGGGGAGGTCAGGATGACAGCCCCCCACCACATGAATCTCCCTAATGGGCTCGTCCAACCGCTCCCTGACCTTATTCACCACTTTTTCGACGGTCAGGACAAAGCCGCCCTCTTCACCTTGACGCCTGCTAAAAGCGCAGAATCTGCAGCCGTTAACACAGACATTGCTATAGTTAATATGCTGGTTGTAGACCCAGTAGGTTTTCTCACCGTGAAACCGCTCTCGCACCAAGTTAGCCAGAAATCCAAGGGCGAGAAGATCATTGGACTGAAACAGTCGCAACCCATCATCCCGGGAGAGTCTCCGCTCGGCCATGACTTTGTCGTATATGTCAGCAAGCTCGCTTTTCTGCACCCACCGTTTTGCGATATCCGAGCTATGTTCAGAAATAATTGACACGCTTTCCATTTGTTGCCTCGCAGAGATTTCAACACAAAGGACAGAGAGAATAGAACTAGATTATTTCGGATTGCGAAACCGGGAACCCGCCCGAAGGGTGGGAGTCCGAAGGACAATTACGGATTTCGAAATTCGCAATTTCGAAATTTCAACCCTCTGCCCTATGCTCGATGCTCTTTGCGGCGGGTTCACCGGCAGGTGGACCGCCACCTGCCATTCCTAGCCGCACCATCTCAATGCAATCTTTTATCCTCTCTTCGATGACAGCATCCTCCGCCTGGAAAAGACCCAATCCCGAGTCCATATAAGCCACACAGTAAGCTTGAAGGAAGCGGTCAAGCACTGCGTCCAGGAAAAAAGCTGCCAACTCCGGATCGAGATCATCTCTGAGTTGGCCATCAGTTACTCCCTCCTCTATTATTGGCCGCAGGTAGTCTATGGAAAACAAACGGATGGCCTTGAGGAGGTCGGCTCTGAACGGGAAATCCTCCTGGAAGAGCATTTTAAGGTAAATCTGATAGATCCTCGGGTACCGCCGGATAAAGTAAATTCCTGCCTGCAATGACTTGGCAAGACGGATGAAGAAGTCCTCTCCCTCGGTCCCGGCTTTCACCCTCTTGAGGCTCCTTTTCACCAGAGCCACAGCGTGTTCAAAAATGTGAAAATATAGATTTTTCTTACTACCGAAGTACTGAAATATGGAACCCTTAGCGATGCCAAGGCGCCCAACCATCCGGTTGATGCTGGCCTTCTCGTAGCCACAGCGTGAGAACTCGTCTATGGCCACATCCAGAATGCGCTCCTTTTTATCGAAGGGCAGCTTGGTAAAGGTTGGGCGGACGTAAGCAGTTTCTTCCATGCTAATTGGGAGTGTCTCCATTTGTGGACAGCAAAATGACCAGGTGGTCATCATAAATAGCTGGAACTTTGCTGTCAAGATTTTTAATGCATGTATGCATGAGAAATGTATGGCCAAATTTAACCCGGCTCTGGCCAGGAGTTTCCCCAAAAATATTTTGAGCCACAAAGGCCAAAGGGGAAGACTACTCCACAACGAGCAATTCGCGCCATTTTATGGCAGTGTCGCTTTTGAAAATACACCAAATCTTCATGCTGGCTCCAGCCAAGCTGAGATGTGTAAAGACAGGAGGCTCAGGTGCTCGTTGTTTCGCAGCCTCCCCCGTTGGCCTTCCTGGTGTTTCATCTGAGTGACTGGTGGGAGGCCGGTGCCACTTCCGCAGCTGTGGGTGGGGGAGCCCCTGGCCCGCCGGCGGCGGGAACAGGGAGGGGCGCCTTCCCCCGCAACCAGCTGCGCTTGAAGTGACCAGGCCGGAGCCTTGGAACGACAGAAGAAACACCAGGAAGACATTTCCATTTCAAAACGAGACCTCAACTCGGCAATAGCTTCAATGTATAAATTTCAAGCATCCATTTTGGGGCAAACCCCTGGACTCTGGGCCGGTTGACATGGTCAGCAATCTATGTATAAGGTTGCCACGTTTGCACCAACCATCGGCCTGC
>CAMYLW010000298.1 GCA_947259475.1 Thermodesulfobacteriota bacterium | reverse complement strand
TCAGAATTCAGGAGAAAAGCATTCAAGATTGAGTTCCTCTCAACTACTGGCTACTGACTACTGGATTCTTTTCTTGCGCCGCTCAGATAGCCGTTGTGCTTGAACCAATCTACAGCGTCTCGCAAAGCTTCTTCCGCTGGTCTGGGGTGAAAACCCAGCTCACGCTTTGCTCGGTCACAAGAGAAGAACATGTGTTTTTTCGCTCATTTTGCACCGTCCACGGTGAGCAGCGGTTCACTGGAGCCCGTGAGTCTGGCCCACGCCTCCACAAAGTAGGCAATGGGCAAGACAAGATTGTGAGGCAAACGCACCTTTGGCGCAGGTTGGCCGGCCGCAACTGCTACCAGGGTCAGGAGCTCTCTCAGAGTCAGGTTTTGATTTCCCAATATATAACGTCTTCCGGTAACTCCTCGCTCCAAGGCCAAGAGATGCCCCACCGCCACGTCATCCACGTGAACCAGATTAAGGCCGGTATCCACATAGGCGGGTATGCGCCCGGAGGCAGCATCGACAATGACGCGTCCTGTTGGGGAGGGTTTGATGTCGCGCGGACCCACAGGAGTTGAGGGATTGACAATTACCACCGGCACGTTTTTCTCCTCTGCAAGTTGCTTTACCTCCGCTTCGGCAAGAAACTTGGAACGCTTGTAGTGGCTAATCATGTCGTCCAGGGAGACCGGAGTGGTCTCATCTGCAGGACTACCATCTGAGTTGAGACCCAGGGTGGCCACGCTGCTGGTGTAGACAATACGCTTTATTCCCGCCTTTGCCGCAGCCAACATGAGGTTGCGGGTGCCGGTGACATTGGTCTCATACATCTCATCCGGTTTGGGCACCCAGAGGCGATAATCTGCGGCCACGTGGAAGAGGTTTTCACAACCGGCCAAGGCGGGAATAAATGAGGCTGGTTCAATGAGATCGCCGGTCACAATTTCCACCGGCAGTCCCTGGAGATTACTGCGGTCACTGTTTGATCGCACCAGAGCGACCACAGTGTGGCCGGCCTTAATGAGTTGGCGCAATACCGCCGAGCCCACAAATCCGGAGGCTCCAGTGATGAAAGTTTTCATAGTGCTTTACCGACGTTTCAAACCACAAAAAAGCAAATTAAGACTGGCAACCAATAAATCTGCAATCTACAATCTCAAATCCCAAGCAACAAATCTCAGGGTTTCAGGTGTCGGGTGTCAGGTGTCAGGGAAGAAAAACACAAAAACTGAAACCTGAACACTGAAACCTGAAACCTTAATTCTGGATTCTGTCTCCTATCTCCTGGCTTCTATTCCCTTTATGATCTTCGTGGTTCAATTTGCCGCCGGTGCTGGGGTGGACTTTTTTCCTGAAACCATGAGGGCCGGCAACAGAACCAAGGTGCAAAGCAGGGTGAAACCAATGCCGATGGTGAGCAATGCCCCCATGCTGGCCATTCCCCGGTGGGGGGATACTGCCAGGTTGCCAAAGCTGCAAATGGTGGTCAAGGAACTGTAGAGCACTGCTCGAGCCGTGCTGGTTTGCAGCATCTGTCCATCGCCGGGGGGTGCAACACGCATCCTGTTGACCATATGGATGCCACTGTCAACCCCCATGCCAAGCAACAATGGCAAGGCAATCACATTGGCAAAGTTGAAAGGAATATGGAACAGAACCGACGCCGCACCGGTAAAAGCCGCCGCCAGAAGCAGCGGACCTAATACTAAAAAAACATCCGACTTGGGTCGCAGCAAGAACAATAACAAAACGGTTATGGCAATTAGGGCTAGCATGAACGCTTGCTGGAAGGCTCTCACCACCGCATCACCCGCTTCAAGGTATATTACGGGGAAACCTATGGCGTTGGGAGCCACGTTGAGAACGGCGGCGACAAAACGACGCAGGGCTGCATGGTCGTTCAGATCTTCCCGGGGAAAGACCGCGACCCGGTAATGGCCATCATGCCCTACCCAGTGCGCCAACAGACTTTCGGGTAAATCGTCCTTGGTGACCCGGTCGGCCTCGAGGGAGGTGTTGAGAGCTTCCAAGCGGGTGGGTAGAGATCCCAGCAAACTTGTTTGCAGGTTCTTTATGGTCTGCTCTCGAGTGGAAGGGTCTTGAGTTTCCAGACCGGCTAGGAAGCGGTTCAGCGTGGCATGCAGCCGCCGGGCAGAAGTGGAAAGCTGGCTGTCACTACCCTTACTGATGAACTTGTCCAGGGTCACCGAGAAATCACCAAGAGCAGCGAGCTGCTGAGCTACGGTGGGATCTGCACTTTGATTGGTCGCAGAAAGCTCTGGACCTAATATCAGCCCGATCTCATCGAGAATTGCAAGTTTTTCATCTTGGTCGGTGGGCACAAACTTGTCCAGGGTGACGCTCATTTCAACTGGATCCAAATCACTGAGTATATCAGCATACTGATTGGCATCTTCACTGTTTGCAGCCAGGACTGTAAGCGTCCAGGGCGAATTCCTGCTCTGGGCGAGCAATTCTTTGAAAGTAACCACTGATTCGCTGTCAGGATCCCTGAGATTCATCGGGTTATTATCAAACTTAGCCATAGGCAGCAGCAGAACAGCTCCAAGACCGAGACCCAGTGCTCCGATTCGGACGGCTCTAGCGTGGAGTGTGGGCACCGAAAGAATCCCCGCTACCCAAGGTTTCCTTTCTAATTTGGCATCTGTAGCCTTGAGGGACAGCGGCATCAGACTGATCAGCGCCGGTAGCACTGTAAGGTTTGCCACCAGGCTTATGAACATGCCGGTGCCAGCAATAAGGCCCAACTCGGCAACGCCTTCGAAAACAGTGGGGATAAAGGCATAAAAACCGATTGCGGTGGTAATGCTGCATAGAACGAGTGAGGTGCCTATATCTCGGGCAGTTTGTAGAAGGGCACTGGAGTGAGGTGTGGACTGCTGAATTAATTCTTTGTAACGCAGGCAAAAATGGATGGCGTAAGCCACACTAAGACCAATGTATAGAACGGCAAAGGCTACGGAGATCAGATTCAGTTGACCCACAGCAAAGGCTGCAAAAGCGGCGTTCCAGATAAGTCCCATGATCAGGGTCAGTAAGGTAGAAAACACCAGCCTCGAAGAACCGAGCCCGGGAAAAAGGACGATTGCGACCATGATGAGTGCCAGGATGCCAGCGATTCCCGCTCCACGAATCACGCTACGCAACTCCTCATATTCCAGGGCAGCATCACCAGTGATACGAACTTTCACCCCATGAGCTCCGGTAAGCTGGAGTACTTCTGCCAAGCGCCGCACTTCCGCCAAGGTTGTTTCAGCCGGAAGAAATTTGCTGTAGTCAAGCCGTGGTTTGGCCAAAATCAAGCGGCGTTGATGCTCCGAGGCTAATTCGGCGCCAAGCATCATTTCCTGCCAAGACAGAGCGTAGTGTCGCTGATCGATACTGGCTTCGACAGCTTCGTTGATCCGATCAAAAACTGGGGTCAGATCAAGATCTTCCCCCTC
>CAMYLW010000297.1 GCA_947259475.1 Thermodesulfobacteriota bacterium | reverse complement strand
AGATGGGAGATGCCCTCATAAAAATTGGAATTCCCTACGGATTCTCTTTTATTTTAACCACGGGAATGCGCTATGTTCCCTTGATCGGACAGAAGATACGCAATATTATGGATGCGCAGCTTTCCAGGGGAATCGACCTGCGGCCAAGGCTCAGGAACGTAGCCAATTTCATGGCCTTGCTCATCCCTTTGCTGGTCCAATCGTTCGTTCTATCTGAGGACCTGGCCATAGCCATGGAATCGCGGGGATTCGGGCGGCAAGGACGCTCAGCGAGAAGAGAGTATCGGTTTGCCTCCTGGGAATATCTCTTGATGGTGGTATCCTTGATTTTACTGGGGGCCTTCGTTTGGTGGGAGAGGTGGTAGCCGGCAGGGCATGGCGCAGGGAGATAGAGAAGTTGTTTCATCGATTTCTTGCCCCCGTTTGTTGAACAACGGTGACGAGATGGACAGAAGAACCAGAAAAGAGATGTTCGAGCGCGTGGACATCTACCCGGTGACCTGCGAGCGTCTTTCTGCCGGAAGGTCAAATCTTGAAGTTTTACATGCAGTTATTGAGGGCGGGGCTAGGATTGTTCAGCTGCGAGAGAAGGAATATTCCAAAAAAGACTTATACCACCTAGGCCTGAATTTTAGAGAAATCACAGCCAAGGCTGGAATACTACTCATCATCAATGACCATGTTGATATTGCTCTGGCTGTGGACGCTGACGGTGTTCACCTCGGCCAGGATGACCTGCCCCTTAAGGTTGCCAGACAGTTGGCACCAGAGTTGCTCATCGGCGCTTCAACCCACTCCCTGGAGCAAGCGCTGCAAGCTCAAAAGGACGGGGCGGACTACATTAATATTGGACCCATATTCCCCACCGGCACTAAAGAGGGGGCGGAAGGATCCTTAGGGTCCGAAGCCATTGCGAAGCTTAGCCCCAGTCTTGAAGTACCCTTTACGGTGATGGGTGGCATAAACGAGGCAAACATAGATCAAGTTCTTGCCCAAGGGGCACGGAGGGTGGCAATGGTAACAGCCATCACCAGGGCCACAGACATAGCCGCAAAAGTTAGGTCATTGAAAGAAAAAATAAGTGAATTTTCTATATAATGTATGTCTCTCCTAGTACTTGAGATATGCATATCATAGGGTATAAACTGGTGGGCTATCAATAACTTGCAAATCAGAGAAGTCCATGCTGATGATTTGGAGAATTTGCTTGAATTGAACCAATCCAATTTGCCTGACGTAAATTCCATTTCCCTCCTCGACCTGGTGCACTTCCACAAGCAGGCAGTGTATTTTCGCGCTGTAGAATTTAAGGGGCAAGTAGCAGGATTCTTGATTGCACTTGATCCAGGTGCTGACTACGACAGTCCGAATTTCCTCTGGTTTAGAGAGCGGTATGATGCTTTCGTCTATATCGATCGAATAATCGTTGTACCTGAAGGCCGCAGAAAAGGTATCGGATTCCTCCTCTACAAGGATCTTGAAACATTTGCCACAAAACAGGGAATTCCTGTCATGACATGCGAGTATAACCTCCACCCGAAGAATGAAGAGTCACGCCTCTTTCATCAGAGATATGGCTTTCAAGAGGTTGGGACACTGGAAACAGAAAATGGCAAAAAGACCGTCTCACTTCAAATCAAGAGAGTAGACCAGTAATTGTCTCGTAACCGGTCACTACTAGACTGTCCCTCTTTTCGTTCTGGGGGTACATTAATTTTCAAAGATTAATATCAGGCCAACTTGAGATAGGATCGGTTGAGCGGACAATCTGCATACCCGCGGCGGCAAATCTCTGAAAAGCCGCGGTGGCCTGGTCGGTGTAATCTATAACTCCAGGAATAACAACTGGAGAAGAGCAGTCTTCCAGAAGGTAGACTTTCTCAGCAAGCTTTTTGTCTGAAACCTGAATTTCGCTCAACAGATCGTCGATTGTCCAGGCAAGACAGTGACTCTTAGCCTGCCCGGCAATAACAACCGCATCAAAGTCCAAAAGCTTCTTGATAAATCCGACATTTTTTTCAGCGATCTGCTCTCCCACCGCGTCCTCTAATACCTCTGGTTTGAGAACCGAGTAATTCTCGGTGAAGGGATTACCTCCTTTGACCTGGAAATCCGGCTGGCTATATCGAGCAATACTATGAAAAAAAATGGCTTCCTCTACAGCAGAAACGAGGGCATGGCCAATGCCGCCGAGCATGGCATGATAGGGCCAAATGGTGAGATCATACTTGCCGCCTTCCTTCAACGTGCGGGTATAGTGGCGCAAATACTCCTGAGCATAGGTCTCGTCGATATCAAGGCTGGAGGAAAGTTCAGGGTTGAATCGCCAAGCACCTTGTTCAATATCTTCAGGAGTAATGAGTGTGTAGGGTTCTGGATGTTCTCCCTGGTTGTTCACTAGAAAGATGGAGTGAAAAATCTGCATTGACTGATGGGTGTCCATGGTTGGGCAAATTTCAGTAATCACATCTAGGTTGCGATAGATGAATTGGCACAGCCTGAGATTATCATCAACCGCTCCTGTGCCTGTGGCACCGCCCACGAATAGTTCAAAATCTGGAATACAAAAGGTGTTCTGCACATCTACTAGGAGCAAAGAGATCTTGAGTTTGTCACGAGAAGCGGGTTTTAGCCGGTGCTCTTTTGCCCATTTCCTAGAATCTTGCGCCCGTTCCTGATAGGGAACTTTCCACACTTCACCGACTTTTTCTGAATCAAAGTGGGGTGGAATAGGAAGTTCTTGTTTTGCCATGGATTATCTCTCTCACTTCATTCACATAATTCAAATCCTAATATAATACATTTTAGATTTTAGATTTCTCGTCGCCCACATCATTCTCAAATCTACAATCTACAATACGAAATCCCCGCCCGCCATGCGAGCAAGGCGAGGCGGGCGGGCGCAATGTACTCCTAGTCCCACTTCCTGAGATCTAGGATGCGCTTCTCAGCTTCCTGGATGTCATTTTCGCTGACAAAGGTCACATCCGCTCTCAGCTTGAGCACAGTGCGGATTTTCTCCTGGAGAGGAGAGGCCAATCCTTGTTGAGATGATGGTTCGGCTATAACCGCACAAAAGGTGAGTTTGTCGCGGTCTTGTTCTCGCTCCACCACTGCCTGGGCAGTTTGAATTTCTGGGAAGGCAGCTATCACCTCTTCCACCTGTGAGGGATGGATGAACATGCCACGTACTTTGGTAACCTGGTCCACCCGACCCACGAGTTTCATGAGACGAGGAGACGTCCGGCCGCAGGGACAGGGTTCCTCCTCGTAATAGGAGAGATCTCCAGTGCCAAAGCGGATGAGAGGGTAGACTGGATTTTCAAGTAAAGTGACGACCACCTCACCAACCTGGCCCGGTCCTAACTGCTTGCCGGTTTCAGGGTCTACCACCTCTATGACTCTATAGTCAGCGAAGTGCATCCCATTCTTCTCACCACACTCATAGGCAATGCCGCCCACATCC
>CAMYLW010000296.1 GCA_947259475.1 Thermodesulfobacteriota bacterium | reverse complement strand
CCTGCCGCTCTCCACTTTTTTCACGCGAGCTGATCCGCTGAGAACCAAAGTCTTTGCTTGACCGGTGAAGCCAGGAGGCAAGAATAACTGCATTTCTGTTTCATCGCTCTTCAACTGCTGACCAGTTTTCAGTCGAGACGAATGCTCCTCCTCGCGAACTGATAAGAACTCTCTTTCGATGGGAGGGAGTATAGGAGGTGGTAGCCTTGTGTGTTCAAGTGTCGAGAACGACCGAAGATCTCCACAAGCTATCGATGCTAACTTATATGCACTTGGGCTCCACATCACTTGCCACACCTTTAGTCGAGGTCAGCTCTGGGTCTGAGGAGCATATGTGAACCGAAGCGGATTATTATTCTGAATTGGTAAATCAAGCCCGACCAGGCTGGCAGGAAACTTAAGATGACATCCCTGTATACGTAACAAATGGGTGATTGACACCCTGTGACCTACGGGTCATTATCTGCTTGTTTTCTCTATTGATTTGGAGAAAGGAGAGAGAAATGACCCAGGATCACATTGTTTTCAATTCCTCGGATCTATCCCCACAGTGCCAGGATCATCCAAGGCAAATCAATCCCCCAGAAGGGGTTGGTCCCGAGCATGTTCCTCCGACGATTCCCTCCATTTCATTACAACTAAGTGCATCCAAGAGAGTTGTGGGGTCTGAGGCCAAGCCGAAGGTCATTGCCAGGGTTTTGGCCAGGCTATCGGTTTTGGAGTTTCCTGCAAAGGACTACGTGGAGGACTACCTTAGGCATTTGCACCGCCGCAACTGCAAGTTCACAACTCTTAGCAGCAAGCTGACTGCTTTACAGTTGTTTTTAAGCTTCACAGAGGGTCTTGGTAAGAGACACATTGAAGAGATCACCAGAGAGGATCTTGAGGCTTTTGTGGAGCACGAGCAGGACAGGGGTTTGAGTATGGTCTCTGTGAAAACGAGGCTTTGTGCGATCTACGCTTTTTTACATTTCTGGCATGACAAAGGTGTGGTTTCCTCTGAGCTTTTGGTAAGAAAAATCAGGTTGAGGCTTCCTGAGCCGCTGCCCCGGGCTATAGATCCGGACGACGTCAATCGGCTGTTAGCCGTCTTAGATGAGGTTCGAGATCGAGCCATGATTCTGGTGTTGTTAAGGACTGGGATGCGCATTGGGGAGTTGTTGAATACACCGGTAACTGATGTCAATCTTTCAGAGCGCAAGATTGCCATCTATGAGGCAGACAAAAACGGTGTTGGCAGAGTGGTCTATATCAGCAAAGATGCCCTTTGTGCGTTAAGGGCTTGGTTGGGCAAGCGAGATCCTAACAAAGTTTTTTTTTTTTATTTTCAAGGCCGCAGCTCACTGACCTATAATGGAGCTCGCCTCATGTTCATGAAGTATCTGAAAAAGGCGGGCCTGGGCCACAAAGGCTACACTTTGCACTGTCTGCGTCACACTTTTGCCAGCGAGATGTTAAACGCCGGCATGCGACTGGAGTGTCTGCAGCCTTTACTTGGACATAGCAATATAGAGGTTACTCGCCGCTATGCCAAACTCACAGACAAAACCCGGGAGGAGGAGTACTTCAGAGCCATGGAGATTATAGAAAGGGGGGAGATCGATGGCGATTACCGACTCGATAGTTAGCTTTAGACGATTCCTCAAAAGGAGGAATCTGTCCCCACACACAACCAAAAACTATCTCAATAGCCTCAGACAGTTGGTTTTGTGGCTCGGGGTGCCGATTGAGCAAGTCACCCATAAGGAGGTTTCCGCATATATTGACCATCTCATGGCAAAAGGCCTAAACCCTGAGACCATCAACTCTCAGCTGAACCGGATCAGACAGTTTTATCGCTACCTTCAAGACCATGAGCAGCTGCACATGGTCAATCCGGTTAAAAGCACCCACAGGCTTCGCGTACCGAAACCACTGCCCAAACATCTGCAAGACGGGCAGGTAAAAGCCTTCTTGGACGTTCCTAAACGTCCTCGGGATCAGGCCATGTTTTTACTCATGCTCAGATGTGGCCTGCGGGTAGAGGAAGTTGCAAATCTCACCCTTGATGTCATAGAGTTCAAACGTAGAAGAATCTGGGTCCAGGATGGCAAATGGGGCAAAGACAGAATGGTCTATATCAGCAATGATGCCATGAAGGCCCTCATCGAGTACTTGAGGATCAGGCCCGAATCGCAGACTCCAAAAGTATTCTTAGTGGAAAAGGGAACCTATAGAGGTCAGCCCATATCGATTCGCGGGATCCAGAAACGCATGGAGTATTATGCCAAGAAAAGCGGGCTGAAAGTATCATGTCATCAGATGAGGCATACCATGGCAACCCAGATGTTAAACGCAGGAGCGAAGCTCGTTACCATCCAGGATCTCCTGGGCCATAGCTCCATCAGGACTACGGAGAGATATAGCAAGGTATCCAATCTGAAGGTTCAACAGGACTATCACAAGGCCATGGAAGTGGTCATGCAACGCACAGGAGGTAACCCTTAATGCTTGACTTAAACTAAAACCCGTGACACACTAACACCATCTAACATATCAATATCAATAGAGAAACTCAACTTGTTACGTATCCCATACTTTAATCTTGTATGATCAAAACAAGGGGTGTGCCCATACCTCGAGTTCAGTTTTTCTCAGGGCTTTCTTTATTTCGGTAAAGCCGTTAAATCTGGAGGAAGAGAAGGGCTTAATCTTGGGTTACGAACCCGTAGTTTAGTTTCTTCCTTCCGCCAGGTTTAAATCGGTGATTAACTTGGTGCTCGACACCGGATGTTCACAAGGCTGATGATTCCTGGCACCTATCGACCGAAAAAGGAGGCTTGCAAATGAAACCGTTTTACATGGGCATTGATGTCAGCAAAGGCTATGCAGACTTCGTGATCATTGATCGTCAAAAGCGTTTCGTTGTGAAGGGGTTCCAGCTCGATGACACCTTTGAGGGGCACCGCTGTCTCTATGATGTTCTGCAGCGCTTCTTTGCTGATCATCCTGACTCAACCCTGTTTGCGGCTGCAGAAAGCACCGGTGGATACGAAAACAATTGGCACCATTCGTTGATTCAGTTTCAGGGCTCTTTAAATATCCAAACCGCCCGGCTAAATCCGTTTGGCGTCATGCACAACAGCAAGGCGGACTTGAAGAAAAACACAACCGACAAAATCAGTGCCCAAAACATTGCCGAGTATTTGGTGGCACATCCGGAAAAGGTCGTTTATCAGAAGGATGATCAACTGGCAGGGCTGAGAAAACAGTGGGGTTTTATCAAAATGCTTACCAAGCAGTGCACCCAGTTTCTCAACCAACTCAATACCTTGCTTTATACGGCCAGTCCGGAGCTGTTAGCCTACTGCCAAAACGGAATGCCTAATTTGATGTTGAAACTACTGGTAAAATACCCCACCGCTGACAAGTTGAAAAAAGCCCGTGTCAAAACCCTCACAAAAATTCCCTATGTGTCCGCAAAGCGGGCTCAACA
>CAMYLW010000295.1 GCA_947259475.1 Thermodesulfobacteriota bacterium | reverse complement strand
ATTTCTGAGCATCGGCATTTTCATTCCCTCAGCGAATTGTTGTAGTCAGGGCCATATGTAGCAGAGAGTTCTTAACTGAAGTGCGGCCGGCGTAATAATAGCAGTAGCCTGTGGAGAAAGCCATATCTATTCACCTACCTCATAACTTTTCACAACCGCGTTAAACTTTGACCACGGAATCTTCTGTGCCGAAATCGTTTGGCGCGTAGCCATCTGCAGCATGGTCGTTTTCCCATCGGTGGTCGTCCAGCCAATATTTGAATCGATATGTTTGACCTGCGGTTAAGGAAAGGGTGATACTGAATCTGCCGTCCTTCCTGAGTTTCATGGCATTGGCTGTGCTACTCCACTCATTAAAGTCGCCGCACAGCGATGCCCTGGCAGCGTTAATCTCTGCCGGCAGGTCGAAAGTAACGCGGCACAATCGCCCTGTCTTTGAATAGTTTTTCTTTAGCATGGCCTTGCCTCCTATTTGGCCTAAAACATTTAGTCAGAGCACGTTATCTCAATCTCAAAGGTATCACCATTTCGCCAAATGAGTCGTGGCCCCGACAAAGTCGGGACTCCTCAGACCAACGTTCTCGGGAGCTTTATACATACTGGTCCTGCCCGAACCAGATTCGTCAAAGTCTGACTTCCACCTTGTCCTTCAAATAATTCTTCACATCCCTTATGGGAACCTCTCTGCGGTGGAATATGCCAGCGGCCAGCGCAGATTCGGCTTCGGTCCCGGTGAAGACCTGGTAAAAATGTTCGGCATTGCCGGCACCACTAGAGGCGATGACCGGAATGGAAACACCCTCGCTCACCGCGTTGATTAGCTCCAAATCAAATCCCAGGTTGGTCCCGTCCCTGTCGATACAATTCAGCAGAATTTCTCCTGCACCCAGCTGTTCGCAGACCTGAGCCAGAGTGACTGCGTCCAGGTCTCTGCCTTCTCGGCCACCCTTGATGGTGCACTGGTACCAGCAGTACCGCTCGCCGTTGGGGCCCGGGATGGCCGTCTCGATCACTTGGTGCCTGACCGCATCCGCTGACTGTACATACACCCGTTTTGGATCAATGGAGATGACCACCGCCTGGTTGCCGTAGACCCGGGATATCTCTTCGATGGAACTCCGGCCGGTTTTTCGCCCGGTTTGCAAATACTCCTCGACTATCAGGACCGCATCGCTACCAATGGAAACCTTGTCAGCCCCGGACCTGAAGTATTCAGAGGCGACCTCCAGAGCCCTGTATTCCTGCCCTTTCTTGTCTATATAATCTCTGATTCCGCCACCGATGGTCAGCGGCACAAAGACATTCTCTGAAGTCTGCCGCAGTACCTCGAGCATTGGCATATCTTCCAGGGGAAAATCTCTGAAACCGGTAATATTGAGGAAGGTGATCTCGTCAGCTCCCTCCTGGTAGTAGCGTCTTGCCAGTTCTACTGGTTTGCCGAGATTCCTGACAGCCCCTTTCTCCCTGACGTCGTACTGATCGCCCTTGGTGACCACCAGATCCCCCTGGTCGGTTGCACGGACGTCCAGACAGGCGACAATGCGTTTCGCCAGCCTGGTGGCCTTGGAAGCTCTGACAGGCCTGGCTTGTTCAACGCTGGTGTCGAGAAAGTTCTTCAGAATTTGGAGCCCGGCGCTGCCACTCTTTTCCGGGTGGAACTGGGTGGCGATGATGTTTCCTATCTGAATGGAGCTAACGAATTCCCTCTCGTAGTTGGTTGTTGTCAGGACAGCCCCGTCATCCGTGGGAACCACATGGTATGAATGGACAAAGTAGAACTTTTCATCGCCACGAACCCCGGTGAAAATCCGCGAGGGCTGCTTGAAATTGAGGCCGTTCCAGCCGATGTGCGGCACCGAAAGATTGATGTCGAACCTACGCACCATACCGGGAATGAAGCCCAAACCCTTGACACCGGGGGCTTCTTCGCTGCCTTCGAACAGGGCCTGCAACCCCAGGCAGATTCCCAGAAACGGCCGACCCGATTGGAGATATGATTTCAGGGGTTCGACGTACTTCTTCTCATTCAGGATTTGCATCATGCTGCCGAAAGCGCCTACCCCGGGAAAAACCAGCCTTTCAGCAGACAGGATGTCCTCAGCCGTCTCGACAACCTTGACCTGCTCGCCCAGGCTTTCGATGCCGTTGATGACACTCCTGACATTGCCGGCACCGTAATCCAGAAAAGCTATCATCTTCTATCCTGTCTACCCTCTGAAGAATGCAGTAATGGCGTTTCTTACACCACAATTTCAATTAAGACAAGTCCCATGAGATAAGGAGGGTAGATTTTAGATTGTAGATTTCGGATTTGAGATAAAATAGGTCTCAGTGTTCAGGTTTCAGGACCGAGGGAAGTTCCCGGGGTCGGGTTTAAGATTCTCCGTCTGTTTTCCCTGACACCCGAAACCTGACACCTGACACCTTGAGCTTTGGAGCTTGCGATGTGAGATGCGAAATACCGCTAACCGCTTACTGCTCACTGCTTACCATTGAGAAAGGGGACTTTTTGACCAAATTTGACGTTTATTGACCAAATTTGCCCATTGAACAAGAAAACTACGAATTATTCTAAACCTATAACATCCTGAAAAAACACATCTATTTAGCTTCCTGCCACTTTGGCACCAATCCTGCTCAAGGTTAAAATACAAAACAGAAAGAAATCAGACAGAACATAAGGCAACTGGTCAAAAAGGACGAATACAGCCTTATAGGGGAGGAGATAAAATGGTACCAGAAACAAACTCAACCAGCAGAGCTCAGGTGAAATGGTCAGTTACAATGGACACCGGCGAGGGACCTGCGGATGGTGTCATTATTAATATCAACGATAATGGGGCGTTTATCCGCTGCCACAAGCCGTTGCGATTGAGTGAGACCTGTAAATTGACTATTAAGTCCCCCGACCACGCCATTGAGGATGTGGCTGCTGAGGTGGTCTGGACAAACATCCACGGTCCTGATGACGACCTCACCCCTCGGGGTATGGGAGTTCGCTTCACAGGAATCCCTGAGGAAGAGGGGAGATACCTTCGAAAGCTGGTCAGAGGCGACGGCAGTATTAAAGAGGTCCCGGAAGTGGACCTTGATGCAACACTTCACATGGCTAGTTAGCCTGGATCAGCTCAAGTCTATTCGTTCAGCAACAAACAGCGGAGCAACCTGCTCCGCTGTTTTTTTTCAGCAATACACCCAGCATATCAACCGTTTAGACTGTTAATTAAAGCATTCTGGCATATTTCCTGCACTTCTCTCCCCATATCTCTTTTCACCAGTTCGTCTTTCTTAAGGCCGGGCCCAATCATTGAAGAGGGTTGGAGGGGAACATCGCAGGACAAGCACACATGATGAATTTAGACAACAGGCGTTCACACCCCAGAACCGCCGTGGATTGGCCTGCCATGATCGTAACCCCAGAGGGATGCATAGGGGGAGAAGTAAAAAACATCAGCCAGACCGGGGCATTTATTCATTGTTTTACTGAACCGGAACAGCATAACTCTCTCCGTCTCGTTTTCAGGGATCCACTGCGCAAAAAGCTGTTATTGATCACCGCAGAATTGGCATGGTCAAACATTGCAAACTGCGATGACATAGGTTCTTGTGGAATAGGTGTCCAGTTCACAAGAATCTTCAGTGACGACCACCTGTTTCTTAACAATGTGACCTCAAAGCACCTCCAGATGTCAGCCTGAAGGAACGCTGAGAAGTTTCCTCTCTAAAAATGGTACTGAACAAAACCGTGCGCCACAATAACGCTGTTGTCTGCAGGATGTGCATATGAACAGTGGAATCGAAAACCGAGCGAAGCCCAGGATCGAGATTAGATGGCCTGTCACCATGCTAACCACCCAGGAGAAGATCGAAGGAGAGATCCACAATGTCAGCCCCTCAGGTGCCTTCATCTCCTGTAAAGAGCCTCCACCATTGGAAGGAAGCTTCTTCATAATCATCAAGCCACCCAATCGCCAGACCATGAGCGTTGCCGGAAAAGTGATCTGGTCAACGATTTTCCAACCAAGTGAGGGTGATTCAAGTCTCGGTGTAGGTGTCCAATTCACAGACATGACCCCGGGTGACCGCAAGTTTCTCAGCCAGACGGTAGCCAGGCACTACCGGAAAAAGCTGAGCCGCATGAACAACAACAAATAGGAATCCAGTAGTCAGTAGTTAGCGGTATTCCATTCCCACATCTCATACCCCAAGCACCAAAGCTCAAGGTGTCAGGTGTCGGGTGTCAGGAGAAACAGACAGAGAATCTTAAACCTAACCGCTGGAACCTTCCTCGCTCCTGAAATCTGAACACTGAAACCTCATCTATCTCAAATCCGCAATTGTCCTACGGACTCCCACCCTTCGGGCGGGTTCCCAGTTTCGAAATCTACCCTATGCCCTATGTTTTATTGAATCCCTGAATTCCTGAATCCCTGAATCCCGCAATTCCTAAATCTCTTATCCCACATCCCCAATCTTCTCTTTGCTCTATGCCTTCCTCTATACTATGATCCGAAGAGCGAGACAGATCATTTCATTGAGGAGCGGTAGTTGGTTGGATCAGTACAATCAATGGCAATATTCGATTTCCGCCTGGCAAATGAAAACGACCTGGATTTCATCAGCCAGCTGTCGGCCAGGGTATTTTTGAAGTACGGCGCCTATGACGAAACTGTGCTCGGCTGGCTCCTGGAACCGGAAGTAATAACGGTAATCATAGCAACGGGAGGCGACCCTCTGGGTTTTGCCATGCTGACGCTGGAAAGAGAAATATGGCTCGAACCAAGACGGGGACACCTGTTAGCGATTGGGGTCCTCCCCAAACAGCAGAGAAAAGGAATAGGCACCGCATTGCTAGAACATATGGAGGAAATTGCCCGAAAATATGGCCTAGAAGAAATGCGTCTCTGGACCGCGGTCGATAACCAGCAAGCCCTTTCATTTTTTCAAAATGCGGGTTTCCACATTGTGGGGTCTGAAGACCACTACTATCCCAGGGGGCAGGCGGCACTGTCGCTGTCGAAAAAACTCTCCCAATAATTGAAGCACGGTGGTATGAAAGCACTATGCACCGCGGGACGACGCGGAGACACGGAGACGCGGCGAGACGGGGATTAGAGATCAGACGTCAGAGATCAGAGGACAAAAGGCAGGTTGGTTAATGAGAAAATTAGAGAATTAGAAAATTAGTCAAACAGATGAATTGTTTACCGCGCGAAGCGTCCTGAGCCTGCCAGTCCTGAGCCTGTCGAATGGGTCGAAGGGCTTACTGCTCACTGCTTACTGCTTACTAGTTGACGAATCGACGATTTGACTAATTAACTAATCGCCTCCCGACTACTGGCTACTTGTCCTGAGCTCGTCGAAGGGCTGAATTCTTTGT
>CAMYLW010000294.1 GCA_947259475.1 Thermodesulfobacteriota bacterium | reverse complement strand
ACCACGGGACGGTTGCCCGGTGGCACGCCCATCTTCGCGGTCTCGCGACAGCAATTCATGAAATATCCGGGCTAGAGCAAACCCCGATAGTAGCCCCCATCTATTTGAATGGTCGTACCTGTGATGTAGCTGGCCCGCTCGGAGGCGAGAAAAACAACCAGATTAGCGAATTCTTCAACCTTTCCCAATCGCCGCAGTGGAATGCTTTCTTCCCACGTGCGTATTATTGATTCAGGACTTTCATTCATCTTTTCCGCCAGCACTTTGGACAATTCTCTTACCCTGTCAGTTAGTATGTAACCTGGACAGACATTGTTTACGAGAATGTTGTCTGCTGCCAGTTCATTGGCCAAAGTCTTGGCAAAACCAACCACGCCGGCCCGGACAGCGTTCGAAAGCATGAGACCTTCTATTGGTTGTTTTACTGCCACAGAGGTCATATTGATGATTCGGCCCCAGCGCTCCTTCTGCATGTGGGGTACTGCCTCCCGGGTAAGCCAGATAGCACTCAACAAGTTGAGTTGGACAGCTTGCTGCCAATGGTCATCAGTTAATTCAAAAAATGTGGCCGAGGGGGGGCCACCAGCGTTGTTGACCAGGATGTGCACAGTACCATAATGTGCCACCGCCTCCCGAACGAAAAGACTGGTTTCCTCCGGACGAGAAACATCCGTTGGCCTCATCCAAACCGTGGCTTCGGTCTCCTCGGCGATTGCAGCGGCAGCTTCGGTCAAATGCTCCTCATCCCTGGCGCAGAGGGCCAAAGAAACCCCTTCCCTGGCCAATCCCAGGGCTACCGCCCGGCCCAGGCCTTTGCTGGCCCCAGCAACCAAAGCCACTTTGCCTTTTATGCCCAAGTCCATATGCAACCTCCCCACTCGTTATAGAAAAATCGCAAGTTTCCAAGACGACGTTCGGGTTATAAATCCGAAATTAGAAGCACGAAGCACGATATAAATTCAAATCTGCAGTCCGTTGTTAGTCGTCAGTTGTCCGTGGAGTACAAAACCTTAAAGAAGCCGCTCTGCGCTTTGCGCCAGGCGCTATGCGAGTTCCTGATTTGATTGACACTAGTGGTGCTCTATTGTAAAGTCCATAGCATAAATACAGATGTTCAGCAAAGAGTTTTCGACTACCAAAATGACTAAACACAGCGGTCACTCTCGGGGTAATCTGGGGAGTCATTGGATCGCTCCATGCCCACTCGCACATTCCTGAGAGATGCAGGTGGGTATCGCTCTCACCCCTTGTAAGCGCCGCTCCACAGCAGGGTCATGCGACTAGGTATCATCGGGCTTCCGGGTTGCGGCAAAACCACGGTATTTAACGCGCTCACCAGCAGTGCTGCTCAGGTTGCGGATTTTTCCACTCCGGTGCTTGGTGCCAACCTGGCAGTGGTCAAGGTGCCGGAGCCACGACTTGCCTTTCTCGCCCAGCTCTACAACTCCAAGAAGGTCACAGAAGCCACTGTGGACTACGTGGATGTGGGTGGCTTGACCGGCTCCGCTCAAAAAGGTCAGGAGCTAGGAGAATCTTTTCTGAATCACATCAGACCGGTGGACGCTCTGATGCATGTTGTTCGCAATTTTCAGCATCCCATGCACGGAGAAGCGGATCCTCTGGGAGATATTTCGCGGGTAGAAACGGAACTTATTCTGGCTGATCTACTGGTGGTGGAAAAACGGCTTGAGCGAATCGGTGCCGAGAGACAGCGGGGGAAAAAGGAGAATCCAGAAGAAATACGGTTGTTGCAAGAATGCCAGGAAATCTTTGAGTTCAGTCGTCCCCTGCGTTCTCAGCCGGGGATCTCTGATATTTCCCTTCTGCGCGGCTTCAGTTTCCTTTCGGCTAAACCTTTGCTAATTCTTGTAAACCAACCAGAGGAGAATGTTCCGCCGCTGCCTCAAGAGATTGTAGACGGGACCCTGGCGCCTCATCTGGGGATCGTCGGCAAGCTGGAGATGGAACTGGGCCAGTTGCCTCCTGCTGAGGCCAGTGAGTTTATGGTTGAACTGGGGCTGGAGACGCTGGCCAGAGATCAGGTGATTCAGGCTTCCTCGCAGCTTCTTGGTTTGATCTCCTTTTTTACCACAAACGAACAGGAGGCGCGGGCCTGGACTATCAAACAGGACTCCCCTGCACTGAAAGCTGCTGGTGTTGTGCATTCGGATATGGAACGAGGCTTCATTCGCGCCGAGGTTGTCCAGTTCGACGACTTGGAAGATGCCGGAAGCTATGCCGCGGCTCAAAAACAAGGACTTGTTCGCCTTGAAGGAAAAGAGTATATCGTCCAAGATGGGGATGTTATCTTTTTTCGCTTCAAAGTCTGAGACTTCACTATAATGGGAACCGAAGTAATTAAGAGTTACTAAAGACGAGTTTTGCGTTAAACTAAAGACGAGTTTTGCGTTAATATGCCTTTTATTTAAGTGTTCGAGACACCAACCTGCATCAAGCCAACCATTTGGCACCAGAAGATTTTTCACGGAGGACGAAAGATGTTTGACAAGAAAAAGCTAGAGAAAATCAAAACGGAGAAGGAGCAGTGGGACTGCGGCCCAGTTGAGAAGACTTGTGCCAAGTTTCCGGAGAGAAAGACCACTTTCACCACCATCTCCGGTGAGGAGGTGGAGCGTCTTTATACACCTCTAGAAGTAGCCGACTTTGATTATGATACCAATCTGGGTTTTCCAGGAGAGTATCCCTTTACCCGGGGCGTGCAACCCACCATGTATAGAGGGCGGTTTTGGACCATGCGTCAGTATGCCGGTTTTGGTACCGCGCGCGAGACCAATGAACGCTATCGCTATCTGCTTGAGCAGGGGCAGACTGGTCTAAGTGTCGCCTTTGATCTACCAACTCAGTCCGGCTACGACTCCGACCATGCCCTCTCCATGGGAGAAGTGGGCAAGGTCGGAGTTGCCATTGATTCTGTTGATGACATGAGGGTTCTTTTTGATCAGATACCTTTGGACAAAGTGACCACCTCAATGACCATCAATGCCCCGGCCACGGTCTTGTTGGGCATGTATTTTGCCCTCGCCGAAGAACAGGGTGTTCCTTACAGCAAAGTTGGCGGCACTGTCCAGAATGACATACTCAAAGAGATTATCTGCAGAGGCCAATACATCTATCCGCCTCTTCCATCCATGCGTCTCACCGTGGATCTAATCAAATACTGCTACGAACACGTGCCCCGGTGGAACACTATCAGCATCAGTGGCTACCATATTCGCGAGGCAGGCTCTACCGCTGCCCAGGAAATGGCCTTCACCATTGCCAATGGCATCACCTATGTACAGTCCTGCATTGATCGGGGAATGGAGGTGGACTCCTTTGCCCCACGCCTTTCCTTTTTCTATAACGCTTTTACCAATGTGCTGGAAGAGGTAGCCAAGTTTCGAGCCGGACGGCGCTACTGGGCCCGGGTGATGAAGGAGCGGTTCGGCTGTGAGAATCCTCGTTCCATGATGATGCGTTATCACGTGCAGACCGGGGGTGTAACCCTCACCGCTCAGCAGCCGTTGAACAATATAGTCAGGGTGGCTCTACAGACCCTGGCCACAGCGTACGGTGGTGCTCAGTCACTGCACACCAACTCCTATGATGAAGCGCTGTGTCTCCCCACTGAGGAAGCGGTAACTGTTGCCCTCAGAACCCAGCAGGTTGTCGCTGAGGAGAGCGGCGCTGCCGACACCATTGATCCGTTGGCGGGCTCTTACTATGTGGAAGCTCTTACTGATCGAATTGAGGCTGAAATTGATGATTACATAAAAAAGATTGACGCCATGGGCGGCACTTTGAAGGCCATAGAGGATGGATACGTCCAGAAAGAGATTCAGGATAGCGCCTATCGTTTTCAAAAGGAAATAGAGTCCAACGAACGCGTTTATGTCGGGATCAACAGATACACCATGGAAGAACCGCCGCCCACCAATCTGCTCAAGGTAGATCCCAAGCAGCGTCAAATAGAGACGGAAAAACTGAAGAAATTTCGGGCAGAGAGAGACCAAAAGAGTTGGAAAGCAGCTCTGGATAGGCTGGATGAAGTGTCTAGAACGGACGAGAACGTTATGCCGGCAGTTGTTGAGGCTGTAAAAGCCCGGGCTACAGTTGGTGAGGTCTGCGACGTCTGGCGGAATATCTGGGGTGAATACCGGCCGAAGGAATTTATCTAAGCGCAGAGCGTAAAGAATATCAGAGAGAAAGGTTTTTTCCGCTATGCTCCATGCGCTTAGCGCTATGCGTTAAGTAGGAGGTTGAGGATGACAGGGAAAAAGAGAATTAAGGTCATCATGGCCAAACCAGGCCTGGACGGTCACGACCGGGGGGCAAAGCTCCTGGCACGTGTTTTTGCCGAGGCGGGTATGGAGGTGGTCTACACCGGGCTGCGCCAGACCCCTGAGATGATTGTTGAGGCAGCCCTACAGGAAGACGCTGATGTGGTGGGCTTGAGCAGCCTGAGTGGAGTTCACAACTACTTCTTCCCGCGGGTGGTGGAACTACTCAAAGAGAAGGGATTGGATGATGTTCTGGTTGTCGGCGGTGGTATTATTCCCGATGAGGACGTTCCAGGACTGAAGGACTCCGGAGTCGCTGCCATCTTCGGACCTGGCACCAGAACAGAGGATATAGTCAAATTTATCGAGGAAAAAGTTTCTAGGAATTAATAAGTGCTCATCCGGAAGTGACCGTTTCCGGATGAGCGCGATCAGCAATCAGCAATCAGCTTTCAGCAAAAAACATTTGAGATCAAAGGATTAACTGATCCCGCCTGGGCGGGACTGATGGCTGACAGCTCCAGGAAGATTAGGTCAGTTACCCCATCTCGAGACTTGGATATCTCACTTATTATGGAAGATCTAGTTGCGGAAGTGTTGCAGGGTTCAGTACGGGCTATGGCCCGGCTCATTGCCGTGGTGGAAAACGAGGATCCCCGTTCTTTTGAATTTCTCGGTTCAATTTATCCGCATACGGGGAGAGCGCATGTGTTGGGTATAACCGGTTCGCCCGGCACGGGCAAAAGCACTCTTACTGATAAGATCACCTCGGTGCTTCGCCGGCAGGAGAAGACCGTGGGCGTTGTAGCCGTGGACCCCTCCAGTCCTTTTACTGGTGGCGCCCTTCTCGGTGATCGGATCCGTATGCAGAGGGCCTCCGGGGACCCGGATGTTTTTATCCGCTCCATGGCCACCCGCGGAAACCTTGGCGGGCTTGCACGAACCACTGCAGACGTGATCAAAATCATGGACGGTTTCGGCAAAGACTGGGTTATCGTTGAGACCGTGGGTGTGGGCCAGGATGAAGTGGAGATAGCCAAGACCGCTGACACCACCATTGTGGTATTGGCCCCGGGCCTGGGAGATGCCATCCAGAGCATGAAGGCTGGAGTCATGGAGATCGCAGATCTCTATGTCATCAACAAGGCGGATAGATCGGGTGCCGATGCACTGGTCACCGAGGTTAGGATTCGCGTGGAGCAAGACGCCCAGATCAAAAAGGCAGCCTGGCGAGCTCCAGTACTCAAAACCGTGGCGGTGGAGGATCAGGGAACGGAACCACTGTTGGAGGCCATTGAGAGTCATCGCAGCTTCCTTGAAGAAAGCGGCAGACTCAAGAAAGTCCGCCGGGAAAAGACCAGACAGGAGACGTTGTCTCTGCTAAAGGAAGAAATTTCCCGAAATGTTCTGGAGAAGATTCTCGGAAATGGACGCTTTGACGATCTCATTGATGACATCATCGCGCACAGGAAAGACCCCTATACCAGTGTTAAGGAGATCGTGGGAACGATTTTTCCGGACGAGGAGTAGTGTACAACTAGAAACTACTCAGGGGGCAGCTAGCAGCAGGCAGGTGAGAAAAACAGAATCACG
>CAMYLW010000293.1 GCA_947259475.1 Thermodesulfobacteriota bacterium | reverse complement strand
AGGAGAGATTACCTACGAGCAATGGGCCCAACTCGATGCATCTTTTTGGCGTGGCTCTACCCGAGAAACGATAGTTGCAGCTCTAAGAACGAACCCGTTTCGTGATGGTGCCCGGGAACTAATCAACTGGTTCACCTCGCGCGCAATACCCTGTGTGGGCATTAGTTCCGGCTTGTCCATATTCAATGAAATAACCGCTGCAGAGTTAGGAATCAAAGAAGTCATTAGTAATGAGCTGCAATTTGACGGGGATATTTGTAATGGCGAGATCTCGATTCAGGTCAATGAGGAGAACAAGGGAGAGATCATGGACGAGATACTCGAGCGTTATTCGGTCGGGGATGAGCAAGTGGCTGCCTTCGGCGATGGAAGGGCTGACATCCCTTTGTTAAGAAAGGCCGGCCTCGGTATTGCCATATGCCCCTCCAACGACAAGGTGCGGTCTAGTGCGAGACATGTCGTAGGGGATGAACCAATTGATAGAGCTTTGGCCTTTGTCGAACAGCATTTCAGGGTGGTGTGATTGCTGATTTTTTCACCACGGAGGAAAGAAAGGCTACCAAGCATCTTCCTTAACGGACTACGAGATCAACCCTAATGCTTAAAAACAGGAGGTAAGCTTGCAGACACTTATGAGCCGGGCTCTCGATTTGGCCCAGTCGGCTGGCGCTCAGTATGCAGATATTCGGGTGGTAGAAAATCGTACAGAAAGCATTCAAGTTAAAAACGGGGTTGTCGAGTCGCTAAACTTCTCAGACTCTATGGGCTTTGGCATCCGCGTTCTGGTGAACGGAGCCTGGGGCTTCTCTTCCAGCCGTGAGTTGACAGCAGAGGAAATTGACCGGGTTAGCAAACAAGCCCTGGAGATAGCTTTTGCCTCAGGGCTTGTGCCTGGTGAGAAAGTGGATCTCGGCCCGCCCGTATCCAGTCAGGGTAAATATGTAACCCCGGTGACAATAGATCCTTTCACCATCTCCGTGGAAGACAGGTTAGGAGTGCTCCTGGCTGCTGACGCTGAGATGGCCCGGGTGGATGGTGTCCGAGTGAGACAGGGTAATCTGGTTCTTATCCGAGAAAAGAAATGGTTTGCTAACACCGAGTCCGCTTTTACTGAGCAGACCATCATTGAGACCGGGGGCGGGATTGTTGCCACTGCAGTAGGAGATAGTGAGGTGCAGACACGTTCCTATCCCAATTCTTTCGGCCGCCAGCAAGTCACCGGTGGCTGGGAGATGATGCTCCAATGGGATCTGCCCGGCAATGCTGAGCGCATTGCCAACGAGGCTGTTGAGCTCCTGACTGCGGATCCCTGTCCAGCCGATACTACCACCACAGTAATTTTGGCCGGCGACCAGCTTGCTCTTCAAGTCCACGAGTCTTGTGGCCATCCGATTGAGCTCGATCGAGTCTTTGGCAGTGAAGCTGCCTATGCCGGAACTTCTTTTCTTACTCAAGAAAAACTGGGAAACTTCCGCTACGGATCTGAGCTGGTTAACATCACCGCAGATAGTGTGAGTCCCTATGGTCTCGGTACCTTTGGATGGGACGATGAAGGAGTGGAAGCGCAATCTGCGCCCATTGTTAAAGAGGGTAATTTCGTTGGCTATCTGATGTCTCGTGAGACCGCCTCAAGACTAGAAAAGGTTTCCAATGGGTGCATGCGGGCCTCTTCCTGGAACAGAATTCCGCTTATTCGTATGACCAACGTTAGCCTTGAGCCCGGTGAATGGGAGTTGCAGGACTTGATTGCAGACACCGATAAAGGCATCTACATGGCGACCAACCGTTCGTGGTCCATAGACGACAAACGTTACAATTTTCAGTTCGGCACTGAAATAGGCTATGAGATCAAGAATGGTAAATTGGGCCGCATGCTTCGCAATTGCACCTACACCGGCATTACGCCCGAGTTTTGGTCTGGTTGTGACGCGGTATGCAATGAAAATCACTGGAACATGTGGGGGACGCCCAACTGCGGTAAAGGCCAGCCCTCCCAGATTGCTCATACTGGTCACGGTGCGGCACCCGCTCGCTTTAGGAATGTGAGAGTGGGGGTGTTCAAGCAGTAGAAGCAGCAAACAGCTGGCAGCAGGAAACAGAGAGTCACTTGGCTTTGCCGTCATTAGGGCTGCGCCCGTCATTAGGCCTCACGGTCGTCATTAAGTTGTTGCAACTCCACAATAACAGTGAACTATGAATGACAGCGTAGCGTAATGACGGCCACGCAAGTGGCCACATGACAATAGAGGACAGTTCAACGCGAGGGACGAAATGCTTGGGAGAGAAAAAGCTGAAGATATATGCAAAGATGTTCTTCGACGTGCCGGGAAAGATGCTGCCGAAGTCATACTTTCATTCGAGGATCAGAGTCTGACGCGTTTCGCCAATAACTACATCCACCAGAACGTTGCACAACGCAATATCATCCTGATGGTTCGCCTACTTCTGGGCAAAAGGATGGGTTTGGCAACCACCAATCGACTGGATGGACATGGATTGGACATTTTGGTGGAGAGAGCCCGCGCCAATGCGAAGATCAGTCCTGAAGATCCGGATTATCCTGGGCTGCCTGAGTCAGCGCAATATGTTGCTGTGGATGCTTTTGATCAAGCCACAGCTGGATATTCACCCCAAAAACGTGCCAAGGCTGTGGGCACGGCATGTCGTTTGACCGGGGAGAAGGGATTAAACGGCTCGGGGCTCTTCTCCACTGGCACCAACGAGATCGTTGTTGCCAACACGCTCGGACTGTTCGGTTATCATTCCAGTACAAACGGAGATTTCCAGATTGTGGTGTCGGCAGAAGACGCTTCAGGCCGAGAACAGGGTTCGGGGTGGCGGGTAACGGATATCCCGACAGAATCCTTGGCGCGGGCCGCAATTCAAAAGGCTGAAGATGGGACCAATCCACGCCAGATAAATCCGGGTGAATACGGTGTTGTCCTGACTCCATATGCAACCGAAGATCTTCTCAACATGCTCAATTACTACGGCATGGGGGCGCAAACAGTATTGGAGGGGCGTTCGTGGATGAATGACCGCATGGGAGAGAAGGTCATGAGCGAGTTGGTTGATATTCGGGATGATGGTTTGGAGCCGGAAGGCGTTCCCATGCCTTTCGATTTTGAGGGTGTGCCCAAACAAAGGGTAGACGTTGTTGAGAGAGGGGTGGTGCAAGGCCCGGTATATGATCGTATAACAGCCCAGAAAATGGGCAAGACCACAACCGGCCACGCGCTTCCGCCAACCATGCGCTCCCTGGGGCCGATAGCCACCAATCTCTTTATGTCCCCGGGCAAAACCAGCACTGAAGCAATGATCCGTTCAACCGAACGCGGTCTCTACATCAGCCGCTTCTGGTACACTCGCCTGGTCCACCCACGGGACTGCGTGATAACTGGCATGACCCGCGATGGAGTGTTTTTCATTGAAAATGGGGAATTGGCTTATCCGGTAAAGGATCTGCGCTTCACGCAGTCATACGTTGAGGCATTAGCGAGGGTGGAAACCGTGGGTGAGGAGACACGTTTGCTCATGAGTGAATTTGGCGGCCAGGCGACACGGGCCCCGGCTTTGAAGATCAGTGAGTTTAGTTTTACCGGTTTGACCGCCTGAATGGGCTAGCCCAAAGCCTCCCTGAGTGCCTCTGCCAATTCTACTATGATTTTTGCCATTTGATGGTACTGCACAAACATATTCATCTGGAGTTCAACTAGTTCCTCTTTGCTCAATTTCTCAAGTTCACTTTTCACTAATTCGGCATTGAACTCCTTTTTGCTTAGACGTTCAAATGTGGCCAAATCCTGCTCAATCATCTCCAGAGTTTTTTCTGGGCCTAGCTGATTTTCCATGTTTTCATCCTCTGTCCTCGTTGCTGAAGTTCCAATTGTAAAGATATAGCGAAAAAATGCCCCCATCAACCCGGCGCACTTGGGTCGCTTGGGGGCTAGGGGCACCGGGCGAGGCGATGATAGGTATCATCGAGGTCCTCGCCCAGTTTTTTGTTTAACACAAGTGGATAAACTATGTCAAGAATTCATAAAATGCCCAACCTTTACACCCACGAGCAAATCTTTTACCATAACTTAGCCCGGATTATTCATAAATAATGCAGGTTAGCCGGGCGCAGACAGTAAGTATCATGTACAGACGAACAGAACAATGACTATCCCCCGTTATCAAATTCGCCAGTGCGAGCGGTTAGACTGCCACTTTCGTTTTCCTGTTGTTGAAAAAAGTGGGCTCGGGGAAGAGTGTCCAAAGTGTGGTAGCCAAACCAGGGTGGTCAATCCTCCTTATAACGCTCACGAAGTGGAGACTGGCAAAATCGTGTCTAAGGGACCTGAAGTCGAAGCTTTATTGGACAACATCCGTAGTGTTTTCAATGTGGGGAATATTTTAAGATCAGCGGATGGTGTTGGCATCAGGCATGTGCATCTATGTGGGATCACACCTACTCCGAGTAATCCCAAATTAGCCAAAACCTCCCTGGGTGCTGAGCATACTGTCGCCTGGAGTTACCATAGGGATGGGTTGGCTGCAGCAATATCCCTGAAAGAAAAAGGGTTGCGTTTATGGGCGCTCGAAGGTGGTCCTCGCTCGGAATCGTTGTTTGAGATTGTGGGTGACCTTCGTGGCCCTCCCATCGTACTTGTGGTGGGAAGCGAGCTCTCTGGCGTTGACCCTGGCATACTTGCGCAGTGCGAACGTGTTCTTTACCTGCCGATGCAGGGGGTTAAAACAACGCTCAACGTGGCGGTGGCATTCGGGATAGCCGTGTATTTTTTGCGTTATGGTCTTTCAAATCCCCCCTAGCCCCCCTTTAGTAAAGGGGGGAACTTAATGAAATTACTGCAATATCTTCCCTCTTTTGGAAAGGGGGATCGAGGGGAATTTCGTCGATCGAAGCGTAAGCTCAACAGCAATGAGTGCTCTCAGATGGTTAGGCGACAAAAGCTTCAGATCGTTTGTTTGAGCGCTCCGGGATTCTAGCACCGCCCGAAGGGCAATGAAGCAGAGTTCAAGGAGTATCCTATGTCCAAAAAGATATTAGTTCCCATAGCCAACGGCACAGAAGAAATCGAAGCGGTATGCATTATTGATGTGTTGCGACGAGCAGACTCATCCGTGACTGTAGCGTCCGTGGATGAGTTGCAGGTCACCGCATCGAGGGGAGTGAAGTTGGTTGCTGACAAGCTGATCGGTGACTGTGTGGATGAAACATACGATTTAGTTGTCTTGCCTGGAGGCATGCCAGGAGCGGAGCATCTCCGTGACTCCAAGGATTTGCAGAGGATCCTGAAACGCCAAAAGGAAGAGGGGAAGTTATACGGGGCCATATGTGCCGCTCCAGCCGTAGTGCTTCAGCACCATGGCCTTTTGGACCAACGCAAAGCAACCTGTCACCCGAGTTTTGTTAGTCACCTAGAGAATGCTGATTCAGTGGAATCGAGGGTTGTAGTGGATGGAACCTGTGTTACCAGCCGGGGGCCTGGGACCGCTCTGGAATTTGCCTTGAAATTGGTAGAGCTACTATATGGCAAAGAAAAAGCTGAGGAAGTGGCCGCACCAATGGTTATGTGAGAGCGCATAGCGTATGCGGGCGAGACAGGCGAGACGAGAGGTCAAGCGAAACAGGTAGGGTCCGTGGTCCGTCGTCCGTTGTTCAAGAGGCATAGGGCATAGAGCATAGAGAATAGGGACTGGAGCGACATAGAAAACGCCATGCGCTTTGCGGCAAACAGAGTGAGCCTTCATTGCTACGGACAACTGACAACTGACAACGGACGCTGCACAAATTTAGATGTATGGTGGACATCACGCACCGACAATACTTTTTTCTGCGAGCC
>CAMYLW010000292.1 GCA_947259475.1 Thermodesulfobacteriota bacterium | reverse complement strand
GGCGAGCACAGCCGCAGATGGGGTGCTATGGCGCGAGCACAGCGATTTTGGCCGGTGTGGATCTGCCATATGAGGGTTTAGTACACCTCGGACCCAACTCCCTGCGGTTGCCCGGTGGCCCGCCCATCTTCGTGGTCTCGCGACAGCAATTCATGAAATATCCGGGCTGGGCGTAAGGCTCAGGGTAACTTAGAGTCATTGCGCTTTTTGCCCTGCACCTTGTGCCCAGTCTATTTATAAAACTCCCTTAGTGGAGGGCACAGTATCAAGACCAGGCTCTATCTCACATGCGTATTTCAGGGCTCGTGCCCACGACTTGAAAATGGCCTCGATTATATGGTGGCTATTGTCCCCATAAGAGACATTGATATGCAAGGTGACTCCAGCGTGCAGGGTGAAAGCCCGAAAGAACTCTTGAATGAGCTGGGTCTCGAACTCCCCTACCCTTTCGCTCAGCTGGGGCACGTTGTAAACCAAGTATGGCCTATTGGACAGATCAACTGCCACCGACGCCAAGGCCTCATCCATGGGAATCAATTGCTGGCCGTATCGCCGAATAGACTCTCTCTTGCCCAGAGCCTTGGCGAAAGCCTGTCCCAAACAAATACCTATGTCTTCCACCGTATGGTGTTGATCCACCCAAAGATCACCCTCGGCCTGCAGTTCCAGGTCGAAACGACCATGGGCTGCCAATAAGGTGAGCATGTGGTCAAGAAAACCTACGGAGGTCTTAATCCTGCATTCACCACTACCATCAAGAGCAAGCTTCATGTTGATCTTGGTCTCTTTGGTTTTCCTAGTTATGTTTGCTGTTCTTGGCACCCCATCTCCTCCTGTAATGTCAAAGGTAACCAGATCCACATTTAAACGTACATTTTGGCTGCGAACTATAGGGGAAATATCAAGGTCTGTCAATCCTGAGCGCTATAAGCAGAGGATCAGGAATTTGTCACTTGGTTCAACCGTTCGAGTCATTCAAGTCGTACAAATCGTAAAAGCCGCAGAAGTCGTCTATCAAAGAGGTCAGAAGTCGGAGATCAGAGATCACCTTTACCCCTGACCTCTGACGTCTGATCTCTGACCTCTGATTTCTGCCCACTTCTCACTGATTCTTCTGCATTTGTATCTCCATCTCCCTTCTCTCTTTTTTTTCTATATCCCGGAGCTCTTTGGTAGCATTCAAGATCTGCTGCTGAAGGCGGATGAGTTCTTGATTCTGTTGATATACCAATCCCAGGGCCTTTATCAGGTAACGATTGAGAATCTCAGTTCGTTTCTCGGGATCTTTTTCGCGCTTCAGGGATTGATCCAGAAAAAACTCCAGCGACTCATACTCATCAGTAGCACCGGAGACCTTTGCGGGAAAACTGGCCATGCTCAATAAAACAACGAGAGCCAACATAACTATTGCAGTTTGCCTCATTGCAACCCTCCATAAAAAATAGTTATCCCTGTTTAGTAGACTCGATGAAGATAAGAAAAACCGCGGTCACGGCCGCGGTTACCACTCATTGGTGGAGACGATGGGATTCGAACCCACGACCTCAGCGTTGCGAACGCTGCGCTCTCCCAACTGAGCTACGTCCCCTTCTAGCCCGCAAACATGCGGGCTGGCACGTCTATTTATAAGCTCTCGCCAAATCAGTGTCAAGAAAATCAGAGAAAGAACATGTAGCTGGCTGGCTTGTTTTGAGCTAGCCCGGATATTTCACCAAGCTTCGTCGGGAGACCGCGGAGAGAGGTTTGGCACTCCACCCAGCAGAATCAGTGGATGCCAATCACCTGGACTAGATCCCTATACACTTTATAAAAACGCCGGTGGTCGGCCATAGCACGTTCAAGTACGAGTTTCACTTTCTGGACATCGCTGACATTGATCACGGCGTTGACACTCTTGGCAAATGCCATCAGGTTGTCTAAAGTTCTGATTTGGTTACTAATCAGCATCAAAAATATGTTCCTGCGAGTGGACATGGGCATGGGCTGCAGATAGCGCAGTATGGTGTTGTTGTCAGCACTCTCCCCACAGAATTCCTCATCCAGCATCACCAGATCGTATTGATTATAACGGAGCTTACTGAGTGCCTCTTTTACTGAGGAAGCCACACTGCTGTAGTAGTTCAAGTCGTCAAGCGCTTCTTTCACATCCCTGAGCCGCTCGGGTTCATCCACACAGACAAGAGCGCTCATGGCACCTTCCTCGAGAACCTCTAGAGGAGAGTCATAGTCGCTGGTCGTATCGAGATCAGCCTCAATCGCCGTAGGCGCTTCAGTAACCTCTGAAAGAGAGACGTCGACGCCAATCGTAGCACCTTTGCCTCCGGAGGCTCCCTGCGGCTCTACTATAATGGTACGTCTGCATTTGCTGCAGGTCGCCTTGAATTGCTTGCCCCTGGGCATCTTTTCATCAGGCACGTTGAAAACAGCCTGGCAATGATCGCACTGTATTCTCACTGAGCATCACCCTCCGGCCCGGGTTGACCGTGCTTTGTATACCTACTTTTTAGCTTTGTCCCGGGTCCCGTATCCTCTGTCTACTTCAAGGCCGTCGATGTCGGTTACCTTCTCACCGCGAGCGGATTTGATCCGGTCTATACCGCGTCTCATGATGGCCTTTTTGGAAGCATATGCCATGGCAGTATCGTGGCTTACCTGTCCTTCCTGGAAAAGCTCCAAAATAGAGTCATCAAAAGTGCGCCATCCGAATGCCCGATTGCTCTCGATGACATCATAGAAAGTCTTACCCTCACTCTCACCATCAAGGATGAGCTCCTTGACTCGGATATCTTTGCCCATTATCTCAAAGGCCGCCACTCGACCGCCACCCTCTCGAGGCAGGAGACGCTGGCAGACAACATAGCGAATGGCATCGGACAGACGAATTCTTATCTGCTTTTCTTCTTCGGTATCGAACATGCCCAAGATACGATTTATGGTTTGACCGGCATCCACCGTGTGAAGTGTGGTGAGCACCAGGTGGCCCGTTTCTGCGGCGCTGAGTCCAATCTCTACAGTTTCTCGATCACGCATTTCACCCACCAGGATAATTTTGGGAGCCTGGCGTAGCGACGCCCTAAGACCGCTGGCAAATGTATCAAAATCGGTCCCCATTTCCCGTTGGTTAAAAGTGGCCTTACGGTGATGGTGGACAAACTCCACAGGATCTTCCAGGGTTACAATGTGCACCGGCCGAAGATCGTTGACCTCATTGAGCGTAGACGCCAGCGAGGTGGATTTACCGCTGCCTGTTGCCCCGGTGACGAAAATTATGCCGTTTCTCTCATGGGCCATTTCTTTGAATACCTCCGGCAACTTGAGATCCTCGACGCTGGGAATCCGTGTTTCCAACTTGCGCATGACCACCGAAAAATAGCCCCGTTGAGAAAAGACGTTGACCCGAAAGCGGGCTTTGCCTGCCAAGTGGTAGGAAAGATCGCAAGAACCCTCGGATAGCAGGGTTTCTACGTTGCGTCGATCACCTCCCAGCAGGTTCAAG
>CAMYLW010000291.1 GCA_947259475.1 Thermodesulfobacteriota bacterium | reverse complement strand
GAGCAGCTTTGAAGATTTTATTCATCAAGTACCATCCGATAGTCTGGCTGTGGTGGTTCTTGGGGGTGACGGCACATTGCTCAGTGTAGCCAGACTTCTCACCGAGCGAACCATTCCGGTTCTGGGAGTGAACATTGGCGGAATGGGTTTTCTCACCGAAGTAAGCTTAGAGGACTGCTACCGTTTCTTTGAAGATATTCTGGGACAGCGGTTTGAAGTGGAAAGACGCATGCGCCTCCAAGCCGTCCTACTCAGGCAGGGTGAATGCTTGCTCAACAGTACTGTTCTGAACGATGTGGTGATCAACAAGGCCGCTCTTGCACGAATTGTTGATCTGGAAGTAACCATTGACGGTCTTCCTCTGACAACCTACCGGGCTGACGGACTTATCGTTGGAACTGCTACAGGATCAACCGCTTACAATCTTTCCGCCGGAGGCCCCATCGTCTATCCAACGGCCGAGACTATCATCTTAACGCCTATCTGCGAGTTTTCTTTGACAAATCGTTCCATTATTCTACCGGGCGACGCCCATGTTGAAATCAGGGTGGGCGCCAAGGCAACAGATGTTACTCTGACCTGCGATGGACAAGTGGGATGTGAACTACAAGCAGATGATATTGTCCGTGTAGAGGAGGCCCCTCAGCCCCTCTTTCTGATCAAGTCTCGCCAAGAGGACTATTTCACCATTCTCCGAAATAAGCTGCAATGGGGACAAAGGTAGGGGGAAGGCAGATTGTAGATTTCGGATTGTGGATTGTAGATTGTAGATTGAGCCAACGTAATTTCCAGCTAGCAGGAGGCAGCAAGCAGAATTTTTGACCAATGAAAAGTCGGAAAAAGATTGCACTCCCATAAGTTTTATTGTACTTCCATTACTCCATTACTCCATTGCTCCAATACTCCATCGATCAAGCGAAATGCTATCTTATCGTGAAGCTGCTTTTTGCTTTGATTGCTCGCTGATGAAAAGGAAATCTTACTATGCCTGAGATCGCTCCATTAAAGGGGCTGCTATACAATCAGGAGTTGGTGGCCAAGATGGATGAGGTGATCACTCCGCCTTTTGACGTGATCTCTCCTGAGGAACAGGAGATGTATCATAATCGTCATCCCTACAACATGATTCGACTCATCTTGGGACAGCATAAACCGGGCGACAATGAGGAGCATAACTGGTATTCCCGAGCAGCTGAGGCACTTGCGGCCTGGCAGAGCGAAGGGGTGCTGATCCAGGATTCCAAGCCGGCGTTTTATGACTACGAGATCAGTTATCAAGAGTCTCCTAATCTGTCGAAAACTCGGCAGGGCTTTCTCTGCCTGGTGAAGCTGCAAAACTTCTCTCATGGATCAGTACTTCCTCACGAGCGCACCTACGAGGCGATCAAGTCCGAGCGCTTGAAACTGATGCTCGCTTGCAATGCTAATCTTAGCCAGGTGTTCGCTCTTTATCCAGACCCGACCCACATAGTGAAGCAAAGTCTGCATCAGGGACGTGAACAACGGCCGGTGTTTAATTTCACAGACAGCAACGGTATTCACCACCGGATGTGGCGCGTTACCCGAGCAGAGGTGATTCAGAAGGTGGTGGAGTGCATGAGGGATAAGCGGCTTTATATTGCCGACGGTCATCATCGGTATGAGACAGCCCTCAATTACCAGAAGCTCATACAGCAAAGACACCCTGAAAGGGGAGAGCGGGCTTTATTCAATTACGTTTTCATGTATCTGGCCGATATGCACCAGGAGGGGTTGTCCATCCTTCCCACCCACCGAATGTTTGTTCAGCTGCCGCAGTTCCAGATGGATTCATTCCTGGCACGGGCTGCCGATCATTTTGAAGTGGAGCGTTTTCCCTTTGATGAAGCTGGGCGCAGCCAGATGTTCAGAGATTTTTTCACTGCCCTCTACTCTGCCGGTGATCGTCATTACATTGGTGTTTATGAATCTGGAGCAGGTCAATTTGTACTCTTGAAGCTGCGAGAAGATGTGAGTCATGAATCTTGGCTTGCTCAATTGGAGCCACCTTTGCAGAAGCTGGATGTGGTGGTACTAACTGAGTTAGTCCTCAAACGACTCCTCAAAGTGGATGAGAGGACACTGAATGACGAGACCAAAATTAAATATCGACACGATGCCTTGGAGGCTGTGGAAGAGGTAGATCGTGGTCTTTTCCAAGTGGCGTTCCTATTGAATAACACCAAAATAGAGCAACTGCAAGAAGTGGCGAATAGTGCCTTGATCATGCCGCATAAGTCTACCTATTTTTATCCAAAGGTTATCGATGGTTCAGTTTTAAATCTTCTGGATCCCAATGAAGATGTGCAACTCTGACGCTTGTAGACTACTGCAGGGAGAAACTCTGGACACCGTTTTCCAGGGGCGCCTAAAGATAATCCAGCCGGAGAAGGGCTATCGCTTTTCCATTGACGCAATACTACTGGTGGGGCTTACCCGCATTCGTCAAAGGGATCGGGTTGTTGACCTTGGGACCGGCTGTGGCGTCATTCCACTACTACTGGCCTACCAGCATGCAATAGACCATATCACCGGCGTTGAAATTCAAGAATCCCTAGTTTCCATAGCAAGAAGAAATGTCCTCATCAACGAGCTTTCCCACCTGATAACAATAGTCCAAACAGACCTGAAGAAGATGAACGCTGCCATGGTTGGCGGGTCGGTGGATCTGGTGGTGAGCAATCCCCCTTACGGAAAATTGCGCAGCGGGCGGCTCAATCCCAATTCGAAAAAAGCGATAGCTCGGCATGAGTTGTTGGCCAATGTGGGAGATGTGGTTCGGGCAGCTGCCCAACTCCTGCCACAGAAAGGACGGTTGGCTCTCATCTATCCTGCGCGGCGATTGCCCAACCTGGTCAAAGAAGTTTGCTTGAATGGATTTGCCCCAAAGCATCTCACCGTCATCCACTCTACGCTCGAGTCAGAGGCTAAGCTGGTGCATCTGGAGTCAATCAAGGGGGGGGGAGAAGAACTGCGACTGAGCAAGCCGTTTGCAATTTACCGCAACGACGGTGAGTATACGGACGGGATGAAGGCTATTTATGGGAACGCTGCCGCTGTTTCGTGAGCAAGGTTTCCAGATTACGTCTCAATTCAGGATCTGATATGGTCTTAAGCAGTCTTCGCTGTTCCTGGCTTAGCGGTTGGCGAGGCCCCGCATCCCCTTCAGGATCTGGGGTAGGATGAGAACCGGTCGAAGGTGGACCAGACTGAACCTTGTCCAAAGTTCCTTGACGGAAACGCAGCTCTTTTATCTCTAAAGAGGGCAGCTCTTCATTTAACTTTTGCCGCAATTCCTCTGCCAAAAAACGGAGATGGTTTAGCCACACCGAGTTTTCCACCCGTACCTGTAGCACCCCGTCTTTCAAAAATTCTGGTTGGGTTTGTCTGGCAAGTTGGGATCCTACTATCTCTTGCCAACGAAGCAAGGGCAGGGAGGCTTCGATATTGTTCTCCCACTTCTGGTCCTGGAAGAGTTGTTTGAGAATTG
>CAMYLW010000290.1 GCA_947259475.1 Thermodesulfobacteriota bacterium | reverse complement strand
TTCCTCCCGGCTGTATTCTTTAAAGCCGCACTTGGTGTAGCATCTAAGGGCCATTGGGTTGTATGTCCTGGCAACTAATGTTAATTTCTTCGCAGACAATTTCTCTGTGGCGTACTGCTCCAGAAGACCAATGATGTTTTCCCCTAATCCTTGAGAGCGCAGCCGGGGTAAAAGATACAGGTAGCTTACAGCGTAGACGTCCGATTCCTCAGTCTTGCGAAGGGCGGCGTGACCTATGAGCTGCTCGCCTTCAAAAACCAAGAAGGGCTTATTGCCTGCATCCGGATCAAGCACCTCTCGCCACTGGTCATGGTCAAAGGGCCATTTGGCTTTCGGCCACACCAGATGCAGGTCTTCGCGATCGCTTATGAGGCTGGCGATTACCTGCGTATCCAGTGGAATGTTCTCAACCAATCTCACCTTTTGCCACCGAAAACTCTAAAGAGGAAGCATAATCGCCGAACAGTTTCTTAACTTCGTTTAGATCTTTTTCTCTTTCAATTTCACCGATACGAAGCAAACAGTGTCTCCTTTAAGATCCCAGAAACAAGCATCAGCGCAGTGGCCTTGTCAGCCGAAGTCTCGGCAAGGGCGGAAAAGGCCGAGTCCATTGTTTATTGGCATTTGGGGGGATAATCTTCAGTGTTTAAAGGCAGATCATGTTCTCAATTGTCCCACCGGAAACAAGAGATGAATCAAACAAGGCGAAATCGCCAGCCAAAAGGATCTTCCCTGCGACCGTACTGGATGCCTGTGAGTTCGTCATAGAGTTTTTGGGACAATTCACCCGTCTTCCCATCCGCTATTTGGAGGTCTTCTCCTTTGTAGCAGATCAAACCAACAGGAGAAATGACCGCTGCGGTGCCGGTGGCAAACATCTCTTCCAAAGAGTTGTTCTTGCAGCCGTCGGCGACTTCTTCAATAGAAATTGGCCGTTCGGAAACGTTTAGGCCCCAATGTCTGGCAAGTTGCAGCACCGAGTCCCTGGTGACACCTGGCAGGATAGTTCCCCCGAGGGGTGGGGTTACAAGTTCGTCATTTATGAGAAAGAAGATATTACTGGTGCCAACCTCCTCAACATACTTGAGTTCCTTGGCATCAAGCCACAGGACCTGGGTATAGCCTTTCCCAATGGCTGCTTGCGAAACATAAAGAGTAGCTCCATAGTTCCCGGAGGTTTTCGCTTCGCCCACACCCCCCCTTGCGGCACGCACGTAGGTATCGGAAACGTAAATCCTGGTGGGGCTGAACCCCTCAGGATAATAGGCGCCAACCGGCCCAAGGATGATGTAAAATAAATATTCCTCCGCCGGCCTTAGCCCAAGAGCTGGCTCAGTGGCTATCATTGTGGGTCTGATATAGAGGGATGTGCCTTCCGACTTAGGCAGCCATTCACGGTCGAGCAAAATCAATTCTTTCATGGCCCTGAGAACCAGGTCTGGATCCACCCCTGGCATGACCATTCTTCTGGCGGAACCATTCAGCCGTTCAATATTCTTCTCAGGTCGAAACAGACCAATTCCACCGTCCTCTAAGTGATAGGCCTTAAGGCCCTCGAACACCTCTTGATTGTAGTGCAGTACCATGGCAGTGGGATCGAGCCTCAGGTCCCCGTAGGGTTCAATACGGGCGTCGTGCCAATCTTTCTTTCGGTTATAGTCCATGAGAAACATATGATCGGTGGTGTACTTGCCAAATCCGAGTTCAGAATCTTTCGGTCGAACCTTCTGGCCAACAGTAGTAGATCTAGTCCCTCTGATTTCCATAATGAAAGCCTCTCTCGCTTTACAGTCACGTGCTCCACAGCCCATATCTTATAGCACAGCTCTCTTTTGAAAATCCATCAGTCTAGGGACGAAAATACTCCAAATCATCATTTTCTGAGTTTGCTGCTCTCTTTCAGGCAACGAAGCATTTCCCTCCGGATCAACCCACTGAAAGGACCAACCAAACGCCAATAGAGTCTGAAACGTTTTCTACTGCGGTCATCCATACACATGATCCGAGTTTCTGTGGAAACCTTCGCCAGACCATGGGAAGTCTTATTGACCGCAAAATTCCAGGCAACTTTAGCGTAGCCCTTATGGTTGAATTCCCGGTACCGTAGAGCGTTCACCTTTTCAAGCTTCGCAGTTGGCGCCCAAAACTTACCAATAAGACCCAGAACAAACTCTTTCCCAGGCAGTTCATCGACAAGAACAAAGCCCGCTTCAAGGAGGTCGTCAACGGACTTTAATGTCGCAGGAAGTCCACGCAACCCGAATAGGATGCGAATGAGAAAAGAATCAGAAAAATCGAGGGCTCGAACCGTTTCGTAAACTTCCGTTCGATTTCCTCTTAGCTCAATTTGATGATATTCGCGTTCGTCATATTTGGGAAGTATTTGGTCTATGAGCATAGTTCTAAAAGGTTAAAATTCCTCTCTATCTCTGTTTCTTACGTACGTAGAGTATTTTCTTGACAGTAGCTATTACTTCTCCCGACTCATTGACGATATCCACCGAAAATTCAGGAAGATAAGCGTCGCCCTTGGCTGTGCTTTCTTTAATCTCTGCTATCTGCTTGTCCTTTAAGCGAAAGCGAGCTGTCACGGTTCCTCTGCCCGGAGCTATGAAATCAATAGTGCTGGTTTTGTCCCATACGGTGTATTCACTTCCCAGGATGTGAATCAACATGAGCATATAGAAAGGATCAGTCATGGCGGCAAGACTACCACCAAAGTGTGTGCCCACGTAGTTACGGTTATACCAGCGTAATTTCATGGAAACGACCACCTCTCTAAAGTCAGCTGCAATGTGTTTGACTTTTATCCCTGCACCTAGAAAAGGAGGCCAAAGACTCATGCCAAATTTGAATATTCTTAGATTCATAGTGTTTCCTATTGAAGATTTCATTCTTGGTTGAAACAAAACCAGAAGCGATCTAACCAGGTGGGACGCAGGAAAATTTCTGCATATTTAGACAGCTCGGAACATATGCTGTATTGAAGTTGGGGTTAGTCCTATTTTTTAGGAGGTTTAATTGTGAGCTTGAAAATCAGTATAAGCGCTATGGCGATGAGCGCAATGAGCCCTGCCTTGCTCAATTCCTCCGGGCTGGCATATCTATAGAAGTATCTTCGACCCCAAAAGCGGGGGACTCTGGGATCTATGCGCATGGCAGCTTTAGAGTCGGCAACAGCGAGTTCCACGCTGCCGAGTCTGCGGTAGATCTTGGCCCTTGTCTTATAGGCATCTGCCTGGGCCCTTAGATCTCCTCTAAGCTTGGTGGCCTTGGTGGCATCTCTGATAGCTTTTTCGTCATTACCGCTCAATCGGTATGCCTCCGCTCGGTAAGCGTAACTGCCGGTATGTTGGGGATCAATTTTGATGGCTTGGGTGAAATTATAGATGGCGCGTTCGTACCTATGGCTCTTCAGGTAGCCCAGGCCCAGCATCCGGTAGGCATCAGCTTTGGCGGGGACAAGATCAAGATATGTCTCGTAGTCTTGAATTACTTTGTCGTAATT
>CAMYLW010000289.1 GCA_947259475.1 Thermodesulfobacteriota bacterium | reverse complement strand
TTATCAATTCCAAGAGGCCCTTACCCCACGGCGGTCCTTTTGCATTCCTTATATAGGCGATCAGACGATCATTTCCAAATAGGTCTTTGTTTTCATTCTCTGCTTCCACCACCCCATCGGTAAAAAAGAGAATGGATTCTCCAGGAGATAGTAAAATTTCCTTTGTCTCGTAGTGAGCATCCGGCGTGACTCCCAATGATATTCCCTCGATTTGCGGTAGGTTTCTAATCTCACCTTCACCGATCCACAAGGGTGATAAATGCCCCCCCAGGGTAAGTTGCATTTTTCCGCTCGAGGGCCAATACCTGACAAGAGCGATGGTAGCGAAAAATCCTTCTTCGGACGTCAGGCTATACATGCTATTGTTCACGCTTTCCAGAAGCTTGCCCACCTCACTTTGAACTTGTGCTTCGCTGCGGATTTTGGTTGATAGTGCAGCCATGATCAGAGCAGCAGGAACACCTTTATCTGAAACATCGGCTACATAGACTAATAAGCTGTCGTCTGCCAAGGGAATCACATCGTACAAATCACCGCCCACATAGGTGGCAGGAACAGATATAGCCCATATATGACCTCCCGCTTTCAGCTCTGGAATTCTTGGCCAAAATAGAGATTGAATCTTGGTTGCAGTCTCGAGTTGAACTTTGAGCTGAGCCGACTGCGCAAGGACCGTGTCATGTAATGCCTTGATCCGCAGCATTGACTTGACCCTGGCAACCAGCGCTGCATGGTCCACGGGCTTGGTCAGATATTCGTCGCCACCTGCCTCGAGACCGGCCACCACGTCTTTTGAATCGGCTTTGGCAGTCACCATGATGATCGGCATGAATGGCAGGGAAGGATCCCCTTTGATCCGCCGACAAACCTCAATGCCGTCCATCTTGGGCATCATAATGTCCAGCAGGATCAGGTCCGGTTGTTTCTCTCTGGCCATGGTCAACCCGGCCTCGCCATCGAGCGCTGTGATGACCTCGTAGTTGTGGGCTGTAAGGCGGGCCCGGAGGATATCCAAGCTTTCGGGGTTGTCCTCCACAATCAGAATCAGTGGTGGTGTTCTCACTTTTTTCCTTCTTTATTTGGCTAGCCCGGATGTTTCATGCATTGGTGTCGCGAGACCGCGAAGATGGGCGTGCCACCGGGCAACCGCAGGGTGTTGGATCCGAGGCGTACCTGAACGGTACGTCGCAGGGTCCGACACCCGAGGACGCCAGGAAGGATGGCCATATCCGTGGTCGTGAGGATCAGGTCAGGGCGATGGGTTTCAGCCGCAGCTACCCCCTCTTCTCCGGTGACGGCCTCGATCACCTCATAGCCAACGCTGCTGAGGAGATCGCGCATTATACGCCGGTTGTCCTCCTGGTCTTCTACTACCAAAATCAACTTGCTCATGTTTGCTCCTTTTGCCTCTCAACTCGAACCGGTAGTGTGAACCAGAAAGTCGAACCTTGCCCTTCAGTTGATTCCACCCAAATGCGGCCCCCGTGCATTTCGACAATCCTCTTGGCAATGGAGAGGCCGAGACCGGTTCCACCCTTTTTCCTGGTGCTGGAACCATCCACCTGGTGGAACTCCTCGAAGATCATCTGCTGATCGGCTTCCGAGAGACCGGGACCCGTGTCAGAAACGGAGACCACAAAATTGTCGTTGGAAGCTGTGGCCTCGATCCTGACTTCTCCCGCCTCGGTGAACTTGATGGCGTTGCCGACAAGATTCAAGAACACCTGGGATATGCGCTGTTGGTCGCCCTTGCCTTGAGCCACCTCTGGAGATACGGAAACCTTCAACTCAAGGTTCTTCTCCGCTGCCAGGGATTCAACTGAAGTGAAGACGGTATGGACGACCTCCTTCATCGAATAATCGTCTAGAGAAAGAACAAGTTGTCCCGCCTCTATCTTGGAAAGGTCGAGGACGTCATTGATGAGGCCGAGGAGATGGCGACCATTTTTCTCCACGCGCTCCAGAACTTCTTGAATATTCTCTGGCACCTCGCCGTAGATTTTATCAAGGATCAGCTCTGTATATCCCAGGATGGCGTTGAGGGGGGTTCTGAGTTCGTGACTCATGTTGGCGAGAAAATCGGACTTGTGTTTGCTGGCGATCTCGAGCTCTCGTCCCTTTGCCTCGATCTCACGGAAAAGCCGTGCGTTCTGGATTGCCAGGGCCGACTGGGTGGCGAACGTCTGGAGGAGGTCAACCGTTTCTTTTTGAAACTGGCCTGGTGCTCTGCGCCGAACCACCAGCCCACCGATGAGCCTGTCTTCGCGAAGTAGGGGAACCGCAAGCAAGGCTCGGAACCCTTCCTGCTGCATGGTCTCGCTAGTCGGGTAAGTTGGTTCTTCCAGGATATCTGAAATTTGCACCGCTTCACGGTTTACCCCTGCCCGCCCCAGGGCAGTCTCACCCAGTTTGACCCCCGCCTCTTGAATCGCCTGGATCAGTTCCTCGCTCATCCGGTGTGTTGCCCGGAGCTGGAACTCCTCGCTTGCCTCATCGAACTCATAGATCGCCCCAGACTCTGTGCCTGAAAGCTCGGCGGCGTGGGCAACTATCGTGGCAAGTACTTTTTGCAGGTCCAGCGTGGAGCTGACCGCCTGGCTGACTTCCCCTAGGGCTTTCAGTTCCTCCACCGAGCGAGCCAGTTCTTGGGTGCGAACTTCGACTTTCTGCTCCAGGGTCCGGCTGTACTCCTCCAGTTCATCCTTGCTAGCGCTAAGCTCTCCAAATAACTGCTTGATCGAATCCCGCATGACATCGAGATCCTTGGCGAGGCTTCCTATCTCATCACTACTACTGGTATCAATGAAAGCTTCCAAATCTCCCTGAGCAATAGCGGTTGCCGAGTTTTGCAGCTCTAATAAAGGGCGAGAAATATAGCGTCTTGTAATGAAAACGGATGTCACTGAAATACCTGCAATTACGACAAGCGTTAAGTTGACAATTACGCTAATATTTACAACGAGCTCTTTCTTGATGATCTCGCGCGACATGACGAGTTGTATCGTCCCGACTTTCTGTCCGGCGTAAATAATATCAGAGGTTCTGGCGATGAATGTTGAAGAGGATTCAAAATATGAGAAATCTTTTTGTTCAAATTTTTCATGTTTCCTTTCTGTAATGACGAGATTTCCCCACAATACTTTTGCATAAACAATTGATTTATCTAAAAATAGAGATTTGACAAAATCTTCTACAATATCATGGTCAACATTCCAGAGTGGTTTCGGTAAACTTATCTGAGCAAGTTCCAGGGAGTTGTTTAATCTTTGTTCTAATTCACCTTCCATCTTGGAAACATTGAAAAATATGGCGAAGGCAGCAAAGCCCACCCACATTAAGGTCACTACGCCAATCAAGGCGTAACTGAAACGACGGCTGATACTGCTGACTTTCGGGGAGGGTTTTGTTGGGGAGCCGTTCTGCATGGGCACAATCCTACTGCGCCAGCCACACGTTGGCAAGGTCTTGATTGAAATAGTGGTGGGTGTCTCTTAAGGCTTGCCTCTTAAGGTTTGTCTTCAAGCTCTGGAAATGGAGCATCTGGTATTCTGTTATTCCATTTCTTGCGAATTTTCATTATTGTTCCATCAGCTTTCATTTCGTTAAAAGCATTTTTCCACTTTTCTACAATTGAATCTGACGTTTTCTTTGAAAAAGCAATGCTGACATCTATTTCCCGGAGATTGTAGACTTCCTCCATTTCATTATAATCAACCCCGGCCAAGTCACAAACAGTTCTTAATCCCGGTTTCTTGTAAGTCCATAAATCTATCCGCCCGAGATCAAGCTTTTGAGCATTCATTTGTTCATCAGAAACAGGTTCAAGATTGGTAAATCCGTGACTCTCGAGCAAGCGCCCTCTGGTATCGTCTCGAAGCGTGCCAATGCGTTTTACTTTCTTGGCATCTTCCAGGCTGTTAATTCTTATACCTGAACCCTTCTTGGCGACGAGAATATCTCTTTTCTGCGCTACCGGACCAATCCATTTGAATTTATCATAACGTACTTTGGTATAGGTCATACTGAACAATACAACATTTTCGTCTTCCAAAGCCATTTTGTAGGCTCTTGCCCATGGATAAACCTTGATTTCCTCATGGGATCCTACCCTTCTCTGAATTTCTCTAACTATGTCAACAGAAGGGCCAACCAGTACGCCGTTTTCTACATAGTTCAAGGGCGGCAGATTTTCTGTCAAAATAGTAAGTTCTGCCGACAGTGCAGGTTGAACAGAAACGAGAAACACTGATGCCACTAAGATAAAAAGTTTTTTCATGATAGCCTCCCTTTTCATTGTTGCTATCAAGTTAGGGTGCAAAGTCCCTCAGTACTGCCTGCGGAGAGATGAAGTTAATGGCTGCGGTGCGTAATCCTGAAGCTCAGTGGGGAAAGGGGGGAAAGGTATAAACTCATCCAAAATGAGATGGAACTTGAAATATCAACTATTTTCACGTTAATGCAACCAAATGGTGCATGTCAATGAAAAAGACTGCCACTGAGAGATGCATGAGGCGGGAGGAAATTAGCCTTCAACTGCGCCTGCTACAAATAAATCGTAGTCAGGTTTGCTCATGAGTTCGTCAAGTTCCGTGGCGTCCTTCATTGCTAGGACCACTATCCAGCCCTTGCCATAGGTGTCTTGATTTATCAGGTCCGGAGCGTCTTCAAGCTCTTCGTTCACTTTGAGAACATGGCCTGATATGGGCGCAGGGAGTTCTACACTGGCTTTGCCGGATTCCACTGCCGCGAAGCT
>CAMYLW010000288.1 GCA_947259475.1 Thermodesulfobacteriota bacterium | reverse complement strand
GTACCTGAACGGTACGTCGCAGGGGCCGACACCCGAGGACGCCAGGAAGGACGGCCATATCCGTGGTCGCAGCAAGTGATTCATGAAATATCCGGGCTAGTGCTAGTTTTGAGGTAGGTGTGTAGCCTGCTCTCGTAAACTATATATATTGTACTGGTATTTGATGTGAAGTCAATGGAGGAAAATACTGAGTCTTTCTTGTTACCGCAAAATTTGCTATGGTTGTTCAGTAATATCAAATCCATGTGGTACCATGACCAATTTTCCACTGTCTTGATAGTGTCACCAACAGCCCATACAGGGAGAATAGGGATATGATCTCTTCACTCATCAGGGTAAACTCACGGCAATATCTGGGGCTACTGCTGGCTGTCTCATTCTGTTTCATCCCAGCGTGCGCTAATTGGCCATCGAAGAAATCTGACGATGTCAAAAAGTTGCAGCAGACCCTGGCAAAACGTGAAGACAACATTGCAAGACTTCAGTTGCGATTGCTGGAGCGGGATGCACAAATCAAGCAACTCGAGGAGCGCTTGAACTCGCAGCAGGCAATGTTGGATGAAGCCATTCAGGAAGTAGTCAGGGCGAAAGCCAAGCTTCGCAGTTTAGAAAGCAAGGCAGAGGCTGCTTCAGGAATTGCGGAGGCTGAAATTGCCGTAAAGGCCTTAAAAGCTCAGTTGGCGGGTCAGACACAAAACCCAGAACTTATCAAGGCTCAAGAGCTATTGAAGATGAGTGCTCAGGAGTTCAAAAAAGAGAACTACGGGGGCGCCGTTTACCTCACCAGTCAGGCCAAGGGTCACATCAGGGCCGGCCAGATACGACTTGAGGGCCGAGAAAGGGTAGCACCCATTAAGCGTTTACCACCCTTTAAGGGGGAGGTATTTTTTGCCCTGCCGCTGCCGCTCAAGATCCTGAGAACCAGCAATCTCAGGAAGCAACCCGATCGCGAGAGCAAGGTCATCACTACCTTGAAGAAAGGAACTCCGCTCATTGGCTATTCACATAAGGACAAATGGGTGCGAGTGATGAGCGAGGATGGCACCTATGGCTGGGTCTTCCAGACTCTCGTAGGTGGTCGTTAAGGGGTCTATTCAAGCTCCCTGCAGTCCGAAGGAGGCGGACTACGGGGAATGCGTTCGCGGGAGCATTGTCAACGGCCGCCAGTCACAGTTTTACCTTTTGGTTTCGCTTTTTGCCTTTTTTTCTTCGGAGTTTTCCCGGCCAGAACCACCTGGTTGCGTCCACTCTCCTTGGCTTGGTAGAGAGCGGCATCAGCAAGTCTAATGATGGCCTGAGGATCGTCACCATCCTTGGGATATGAGGCAACGCCTACACTTACCGTAACCTCTATTGGTCCCCCATCGCCAGCAAATTTTTCCTTGGCCACCTTTTTTCGAATGCGCTCCGCCGCCTTCACTCCCTCTTGCGGACCAATCTCGGGTAATAATAGTATGAATTCCTCTCCACCATAGCGCGCAACATAATCACAGCTGCGGACAGATTTCTTGAAAACTGAAGCCAGCCTGCTGAGTACTTCGTCACCCGCCAGATGACCATAGGAGTCGTTGTACTCCTTAAAATCATCGATATCGATGACCAGCACAGCAAAATCGTGTTTGTGCCGCTTGGAGCGGGCCACCTCATTGTCCAGAGTTTCCATCAAGTGTTTACGATTATACAGTCCAGTCAGACTATCGGTTATGGAGAGTTCGTGGAGTTCCTTGTTCTTCTTGCGGAGAGTCTTGTTGATGGCAGCCAGTTCTTCTCGGCCCTGACGCAACCGTGCTACCATGTCGTTGAAGACCTCAGTGAGATAACCCACTTCACTGCGGCTGAGAACGGGAAGATCCACCTCCAAATCGCCCGCGGCCACCTTAGAAGCACCCCCGGTGAGACGGTCTATGGGACGGACCAGAGTGAGGCCGAGGAGATAGGCTCCGAGGCCAATGAAGAGCAGCAGGCCCACTACCAGCACTAAGGTTACATTCCGAAGCCGGACGATCTGAGCATACGCTTGCGCTCTTTCCTTTTCAGCCACAACCCCCCAATCCAGCTCTGACATTCTCTTGAGGGCGCCCACCACCGGCTCGCCATGGTAGCTATAATATCTCTGAGGATCTCCTTCTCCAAAAAAAAGTTTTCGCGTTGTACTTCCCACCAGTTTTGTTTCCAGGAACTTTGCCGAAATGGGCCGGGAACTGACGAGCAAAGTCCCTTCCTCTGTGATCAAATAGAGCTCTCCTATCTCGCCTTGGGCGTAGTTTTTCAAGGTCTTGTTGATAGTTCGAAAGTTGATCTTGGCGGCAAGAACGCCCAATAAACGCTCGTTGGCGGTCCGGATGGGCTGGGTAACCACCACAACACCCGCTTGCGAAGTCTCATCCCAATGGGATTGTCCGATAGTATGCTTGTTTGCTTGCGCTCGCGGAAGCCATTTATCCGGCAAATTCACGGTGGTGGCCTGCTTTGAGCTGGTGGCTACTATCTTCCCCTCCAGATCCAGGAGCATGAGTTCTTGGTAGTCGACGATTTTTTCCCGCACCGACCTCAGGTAGTCCTTTAGGCGGCGGAGGGCCACAACGTTTTCTCTGTGTGCACCACCCTGGCCCACAATCTTGTCAAGATTCTCTAAGACAACAAGCCAGCCCATGCTCACCGAAGGAATAATGGTGGCGAGCAGGGCGAACACAATGATCCTGGTCTTAATGCTATTCAGGCGAGAAACCTGCAGGAACTGTTTCTTGTCCTCTTTCTCGGCAGCCAAAAGATATCCCCCTCTCAAGGGTATTTTTAGTTTCAGTCCAACGGCAATCTAGGAACCATTCGAGCTAGTCACCGCCAGATAAGTAGTCTTTGAGTTTTTTTGCATCCGCTTCCGCCATGCCAGCATACTCTATCCCCACCATCGTCATGTCCCCTTCCGTTAGGGCAGACTTGACTCGGCGGATGGTTCCCAGAGTGCGAATCTCTCCCCAGGGTTCCGAAAGATCAATTTCCAACCTGACTTCACCCTGGACTAGGAATGTCTTCGGCGATGCTCCAGACACTCTGACCACAATACCTGACTCGGCAACGTCCACAGAAACACCTTGCCAGGAACTTGCTTTTGCTTCGCCTGTGGGTGTAGTTTGGGGTAAGACCACGAGCTTCACTGATACTCGGTCTTTCTGGCGAGAGTCACGCTTCCCTTTGTCCACTCCCTTTTCGGCACGTTGCTTGGCGGTATTTCCCGACCGCTCTTGGTAGTACTCCACCAATACCTTCTTGACGGTGGGATGTTCCTTGACCACCTTTCTCATGCTGGTGTAACTGAGTTCGACTATGACACTTGTATCCACGGCCGCCACCGAACCCGATCGCGGCTTGCCGGTCAAGAAGGACATTTCACCAAAAAACTGGCTTGCCCCTAAGACAGCAAGCTCCAGTTCTTCACCGTGATGATCTCTCGTGAACACCCGAAGCTTACCGTCCAATATAACGTAGATCGAGCGTCCCTGATCTTCTTCACGAATGATCACCTCCCCAGCATTGAATACGTGGAGGGTCGCAGCATCGGCCAGCTTTTTCCTCTCATCGCCATCCAAAGGTGAGAAAAAAGGAATTGCGGCAACTGCTTCCTGAAGTCGTTCAGACCAGGGTATGCTCTGCTCTGCTGCTTCTTCCTTTTTCTCTTCAGCAACATGGAAATTCAAGTCGTCGCCTGCGGTTGCCAGGATTTGTACGGTCTCAAACAGTTGATCACTTTTTCCCGAGATTTCCTTCTCTACGTAGCGAAAACTGACTCCCCCGATTTCGAAGATATCTCCTGAGCTGAGAGCCACTCTTTCTACACGTTGCCCGCCGAAAATGATACCATTGGCGCTTCCCAAATCTTCCACCACCCATTTCCCATCGGCGATGACTAGTCTGGCATGATTGCGCGAAGTCATGGGATCTGGCAGGGTGATAGTATTGTCCGCAGCCCGGCCAATGCTGGTTGGTCCCAACAACGGATAGATGGTCTTCTGCATGGATCCTATTTCAAAGGCCAGGTAACACTGCTTCATGTACACGGTCCTATACGGCTGCTGCGAAGATATGGCTGTGCCTGCTGCAAGCGGCCATCCACTCTGTACCGAATGCCAGACTTCTGTTTTCTTTCAGGTTTAAAGACCTTATGCATATTTCTTGCCAAATTTTGCGGAAGTCAATGAGGATGGCGATAAGATTTAGCCCGGATATTTCATGAATTGCTGTAGCGAGACCTAGCAACTCGTCCCACGGTACCGCGGGCTTGGTTCCGAGGCGTACCTGAACGGTACGTCGCAGGGGCCGACACCCGAGGACGCCAGGAAGGACGGCCATACCCATGGTCGCAGCAAGTTATTCATGAAATATCCGGGCCAGGGGTAAATGTCATTCTGCACAAAGCGAAGAATCTCCTGCGAACCGGATGGACATGAGATTCTTCGTCGTCGCACTCCTCAGAATGACATCCATTTGTATAATTTCCGGATGGAAACTCGTTAGGTCTTTGTAGAATCAGAATAATTCATGTTATATTTGCCACGGCCTTTGGACTGATATGGCGAATTGGGTTACGAGACGGTAGCTGGAGCTCCACAGAGGAATCTATGCCGAAGAAAATGGGAAGAAACGACCCTTGCCCTTGTGGAAGTGGGCTGAAATACAAGAAATGTTGCTCGGGGAAGAGTAAAATCCAGCATCAAAGCGTCAAAAAAATATACGCCCAGAAATACAACATTAGGCTCAAAGAAAAAGGAGAAATTCAAAAGATAAGACGGGCTGGTCGATTAGTCCTTAAAACCCTTGATTTGGTGGAAACACAGATCAAACCAGGCATCACAACTGATGAGATCAACACCCTCGTACATGAATTTACCATTAAAAATGGTGCTATCCCCGCACCGCTGAACTATAGGGGCTTTCCCAAATCTGTTTGTGTTTCCGTAAATGAAGAAATTTGTCATGGAATCCCGGGAGAAAGAATTTTACAGGACGGAGACATAGCAAATGTGGATGTGACTTCCATCCTGGACGGATACTATGCCGATGTCAATAAGACCTTTTTTGTGGGCAGCCCCAGTCCAGAGGCCAGGAAAATAGTTAAGGTGGCCCGTGAGAGTCTCAAAGTGGCTTTGGCCATAGTGGGACCTGGAAATACTGTAGGGGATATTGGCTGGGCCATTCAAAAATATGCAGAAGGGGAAGGTTGTTCGGTGGTGGAGGAATTTACCGGTCATGGAATAGGTTTTACTTTTCATGAACCCCCGCAGGTGCCACATTTCGGCAGAAAGGGGGAAGGTATTCGCTTGGTTCCTGGGATGGTCTTCACTATTGAGCCCATGGTTAATCTGGGAAGCAAGGAACTCCGCATTTTGGCTGACAACTGGACGGCGGTAACGAAAGACGGATCGCTTTCTGCCCAGTTTGAGCAAACTGTACTTGTTACCGACAATGGTTACGAAAGCTTGACGCCGTTCGATTTATAGCCATTGTCCTGTCTGCCCGTTAGTAAGATTACCAACCACCAAGAATCCGAAATCCGATAAACGCCTATTCCTTTGGCTCCACGTACTGCAGATAACAGTGTTCAATATATATTTTTACTAACCACGGAGACACGGAGGAGTGCTTAGCACTCAAATTCGAAATACGAAACCCGAAGCACGAAACAAATACAAAATCCGAATTCTCAAATGTTCAAAACGTAACTGCTCGAAAAGACTTGTCTGGTGTTTCGGTCATTTGGATTTTGGTAATTCGAATTTGTTTCGGATTTCGATATTCGGATTTCGGATTTAAATCAGACCTGTGCCTCTGTGGTGATTCTTTAATCAGGCCTCCTCAGGCCGTCATAATGAGGAGCAAAGTAACTAATCGTATCCAAAATCTGAGCTGGATGTTTTCAGAGTCCAAAGCAACGAGGTGAACGGTAATGCCCGACATGATACCGGATGCAGAAACATACTTTCGAGGCTTCATCCCACCCAGAGACGAATTGCTTATCGAACTCGAACAGGAGGCGCAACAGGAGCACATTCCCATAATTGGTCCTGTAGTGGGTGAGTTCCTATACATCCTTGCTAAAGCCATGAATTGCAAGGCTATTCTGGAGCTGGGAACGGCCACAGGATATTCGGCCATCTACCTGGCTCGAGGAATCAGTAACTCGGGGGGAATACTGACTACCATTGAACGTGATGAGGCCATGGCAGCCAGAGCCAGAGAAAACATTTCCAGGGCTGGGTTTGCGGATCGGACTGAGGTCAGGGTGGGGGAGGTTTCGGAAGTTTTGGAGACACTAGAGGGTCCATATGATCTTATCTTCATGGATATTGAAAAGGAAGATTACCAGAAAGCTCTATCGGGGTGCCATTCACTGCTCAGACTGGGCGGTCTTCTAGTTGTAGACAACGTTGCCTTCTTGGGAGCCAGTGAGTTCAACCAAACAATTTTCGCCGACACGCATTGGCGCTGCGTGCATTTGTACTCCCTTCTGCCCAACCATTCACCAGAAAAAGACGGACTAACGCTGGCTGTGCGGATTGAGTGATCATAACCCGCTGGTGGTCACAGTGAAAAGTAATCCTATCACAAGAGTAGTTTTATGTTGACACTGTCACTGGATCGGTCTTAAGCTAATATTAGACTGTCTTTTTTGGCCACCGCCAGCTTGTTGGAGATTCGCAAATGTTATACAAAATGGGCCCATAGCGCTTCCAACAGAGCACCATCTGATCTGTTGGAAGCTCAAGTTATCAGACACTTGGAGCTGGAATGTTTGCTTAAGCCTCAGGTAAAGTAGCCTCACCACCACCCTCTACTCCCCGTGCTTCATGCCGCCCCTGATCACCTCGGAATCCTGAGAAATACATCTTCCTTCACTGATTTCTCCCTTTAGTTTTTGGCACTGGGTACGCTACCACCACCGTACGACCAAACTTGATGGCCTAGAAAGAGGCTGCCAAGGAGGTTACAATTTTTCTAGCCTGCATTATTCACGAATCCTGAGGATTAGTGAATCAACACCTGCAAGAAAGTTGTTTGCTTTCATGCAGGTTTCGACACGGTGTTTTACACCTTGCTCAAGGCTAGCCCTGAGCGGAGACCTTAAATGGTCGGAGTCGAAGCCCGGAGGGCGGATTGTTTATGAATCCATTGCGATTCATGAATAATCCGGGCGAGCCCGGTCTGTTGAGGTGGGAAAGATTTTTTGAGACGTAACAGTTGACTCAGCAAATTTTTGCTCTTGGGGAATGTCCGGCTTTGACTTGAGGACAGAGAGGGGGGATCATGTTTATCCAACAGACAGATCTATTTCGAGGAATGGATAAGGATTTCGTCAAAGAAACATATGACCTCACAGTAAAACAATCTTTTGAAGAAGGAGAAGTTCTCTTTAGTGAAGGGGATCAGGCCAACCATTTCTATATCTTACTAAAAGGACGCGTTAGGCTGGGCACGCGAGATACTGGGCAGGTGGTTCACACAGTCAGTCGCCCAGGCGAGGCTTTCGGCTGGTCGAGCCTGGTCGGTCGTGATATTTACTCCGCCTCTGCAGAGTGTGTACAACCCACAAAGCTGCTCAAGATAGAGAGAGAGGATTTCCAGAAGATCTTAGAAAAAGATCCAATCAATGGTCTTTCTTTCTTTAGACGACTGGCAGGGGCTCTTGGCGAAAGGCTGATCAACAGCTATGGTTCGCTCGGCTTAGCGCAGACCAGCGAGGAGCACCGTACCTATGGAAGTTCCTTGACCTTGCA
>CAMYLW010000287.1 GCA_947259475.1 Thermodesulfobacteriota bacterium | reverse complement strand
TGCTACCTTTTTCATTGGACGACCTCCTTTGTGGTGTATTTTGTTTGTTGGCTAACTGCTTTATACACCACGGTCGTCCGTTTTTCATTTAACCAGAGGTCGGAAATCGGAGGTCGGAAGTCAGACGACAGAGGACAGAAGACGGACGACAGAGGGCAGCCCTTCGACTCCGCTCAGGATAGGCTTTCAGCTTTCAATGATCAGCTCGCAGCTTACTTTCACAATGTCCTGTAGGAGCAAGCTTCGCTTGCGATTTAAAGGCTCCTACCTATTACAATGAATGACAGCGAAGCGTAATGACCTGATGACGGCGAAGCCAAATGACAGCGTAGCTCCATGCCCTATGTGCTTTCCTCGGGCTTCCCTGACATTGGCCAGGACAAGGTGAACGTGGTTTTCCGGTCCGGTACGCTGGAGACTCTAATCTCTCCCCCGTGTTCCTCCACAATCCTCAGGGCAATTGCCAATCCCAGCCCTGTCCCTTCTCGTTTGCTGGTGAAAAAAGGTTTGAAAATTTGGTCAAGGTTTTCGGTGGTGATACCAGGTCCAGTATCCGTCACCTGGATCCATTGGCGGCCGTGAGATTGGAAACTAATCAGCCGCAGCGTACCCTTGCCGTCAAGTGCCTGTAGACTATTTATACCAATATTCAAAATGACTTCTTTCATTTTCGCTCGGTCAAAATAACAAGGTTCCTCCTCGGCTGCCGGTTCGTAGGTGATCTTCATGTCCTTTGTGAGTTCGGAGTCTTGTTGGAGTTGGGCCACTGTTTCCTGAAGGAGTTCGGCCACCAACCCGGAGGTAAGATTGGGCTTGCTCGGCCGGGCGTAAGCGAGAAACTCGGAGAGTTTTTCCTTGAGGCGAAGCGTCTCCTTCCTGAGGAGTGACAGCACCAGGTCCCTTTCAGCTTCTCGCTGACCACCCTTTTCCAATAGTTTAACGCCGGTTAATAAGGCCCCAAGGGGAGTGCGAATCTCGTGGGCCAGACCAGAGGCGATCTCACCCAGAAGAGCAAGACGCTCTTGGCGTCTCAGCCGGTCCGCCTGCTTTGCCACCTTTTCCTCAAGATGGTGAGAGTACTCCAGTAATCTAGCTTCCAATTTCTTCTGTTCAGTGACGTCGCGTAGAATATGTAGCCTGGAGTTAGTACCGTCTAGATTGGTTAGGGGTGAAACCAGCATGTCATAGGTGCTGCCGGTGGCGAGCGAGGTCCATTCCAACCGTTGGTGCGGGCCAAAAGAACTCATTCCTTCATGACACTGCAGACAATTGGTCGAAGAAAGGCCGAAGAATTCGCAACATCTTTTACCGATGCCGTCACCGAACTGGTAGAGCAGGTCCTGGTTCATAAACTCAATGCGAAAGTCACGATCGGTTATGAACACTCCATCCATGAGGCTCTCGAAAATAGAGCGCAAGCGGTCGCGCTCATCCCGAATTCGGTCGTTGGTTTCTTTAGACACCTTCTGTTACCTTATGTACGAATATTTCCCCTTTAGCATCGATTTGTAAAAATCCGAAATCCGAATTCTAAAATGTTCAAAACGTGAAGACCTAGAGAGAAGTCTTAGTGTTTTGGTCATTGGGATTTTGAAAATTTGAATTTGTTTCGAATTTCGATATTCGGTATTCGGATTTGCAACAGTCTTTCATTCGGGTGGTTCGATGCCATACTTCTTCATTTTGCGCCAGAGGGTATTATAGCCAATACCCAGTTCTCGAGCAGCACGGCTTCGGTTCCACTGACAGTGTTCCAAGATCTGACGTATGTGAGTCTGTTCCATGGCTTCCAGGCTCAGATCGCTGCTCATCTCAGAGGGAACAAATTCTTCGACAGAGGGAGTGCAAGCTTCTAGTGGCAGATCAGCAGGTTGGATCTCTTCACTTTGGCAAAAGATTAGCGCTCGTTCAATGGCATTCTCCAGCTCTCGCACGTTGCCGTGCCAAGAGTGGGACTTCAGCCTCTTCATTGCTTCCGGCGAGAGGGAACTCTGTTTCCTACCCATGCGGTCTGTATAGTGGGATACGAAATGCTCTGCCAACGGCTTAATGTCTGCCGGTCTTTTCCGGAGTGGAGGTAGGTAAATGGGTATTACTTTGAGGCGATAGTAGAGGTCTCGACGAAATTGTCCTTTCTGGACTAAACGGCCCAGATCCTTATTGCTGGCTGCGATAATCCGCACATTTACCTGGTGCTCAGAGGTGCCGCCAACCCTTCGCAAGGTGCCATCTTCAAGGACACGCAAAAGTTTGACCTGGAAGCCAGGGCTGGTTTCACCGATTTCGTCAAGGAAAAGGGTGCCACCATCAGCAACCTCAAACAGACCTTTCTTGTCCTTGATGGCGCCGGTGAAAGAGCCTTTGACGTGACCAAACAGTTCGCTTTCAAGAAGATTTTCAGGAAGAGCACCACAGTTGATTGGCACAAACGGGCCACCAGCCCTATGGCCGGTGTGATGAATATACTTGGCCATTAGTTCCTTTCCGGTGCCGCTCTCTCCTTCGATGAGCACGGTGGAGTCGTTTTGGGAAACCTGTTGAACGATTGTCATAATCTGCTTCATCTCAGAGCTAACTGCGACAATGTGGTCCAGTCCTGCCTGCTCTGCTACCTCTTTTTGGAGGTAGGCGACTTGACGGCGTAACTGCCGCCGCTCAATTGCTTTTTTCAAGGTGAGTACAAGATCGTCAGGATCAACCGGTTTGGTAAGGTAGTCGTAGGCCCCGGACTTCATGGCTTCAACAGCGGTGTCAACTGACCCAAAGCCGGTGATGAGGATCACTTCTGTCTCTGGAGACCGCCTCTTGACTGCTGCCAGAACCTCGAGCCCATCAACTTCATCCAGTCGGAGGTCAGTGACCACTGCTTGATATTGATCAACAGCAATAAGGTTTACTGCCTCAGCACCGCTGCCAACAGCAGTTACCTGAAAGCCTTCACGTTCCAGGTACATGGCCTGGGTGAGGCGCAGAGAGTCGTCATCTTCCACCAGTAAAATGTGATTCCAAGACATTCTTTTATTGTAACCACCAGGAACGAAATAACAAGGGATAAGACGAGCCCGGATATTTCATGAATAACTTGCTGCGCCCACGGATATGGCCGTCCTTCCTGGCGTCCTCGGTTGTCGGTCCCTGCGACGTACCGTTCGGGTACGCCTCGGAACCAACACCCTGCGGTTGCCAGGTGGGACGTCCATCTTCGTGGTCTCGCGACAGCAATTCATAAAATATCCGGGCTAGCTAATGAAAGTGGAGTGTTTTTGGTCGCTTTGAACGAAGTAGATCTGTGAGGGGTCTGCAACGTTAGGGTTAATCTGTTTCCGCTTCTTTTTCGGTTACCGGCAAATAGATCATGAAGGTAGTGCCAACCTCGGGTTCACTGGAGCATGATATATAGCCACCATGGTTTTTGACAATTCCATAGACCATGGATAACCCCAGACCTGTTTTCTCACTATTGTCTTCTTTGGAATAGAAGGGGTCAAAAACGTGTTCCAAGGTTTTTTGGCCCAGGCCCGGGCCATTGTCGGATACGGTAA
>CAMYLW010000286.1 GCA_947259475.1 Thermodesulfobacteriota bacterium | reverse complement strand
TGGAGAAGGCTCTGGTGCAAAAAGAAAAGCTCAAGACCCTGGGCACCATTTCCGCAGAAGTAGCCCACGAGATTAGAAATCCACTAGTCGCCATAGGTGGTTTCGCCCAACGGCTACAAAGGAAGTTTCCTGATTTACCTGAGTGCGACATTATGCTGCGTGAATCCCGGCGTTTGGAAAAAATGCTGGATAGAATAAGAAACTATTTAAGGCCCGCAGAAATCGGCTATCAGGAATGTTCCATCAACACCGTAATTAGGGACTGTTTGGATCTGCTTTCTCCCGAGATGGAACGGCGACGCGTCACGCGTCGCCTAGATCTGGATCCCGCGCTGCCGATCGTTTACGTGGAGCCGGACATCTTAATTCAGATTTTCATCAATCTCATCCGAAACGCCGCTGAGGCAATGGACAAGGGGGGAACTCTGCTCATACAAACCTTTGAAAGTGAAAACAACATACACATTGAGTTCAAGAATGAAGCCCAGGGACCGAAGATCAAGGATTCCAAACTCCTGTTCCTACCATTTGATGAAGGCGGTCAGAGCATCGGATTGCCGCTCTGCTACCGGCTAGTTAGGGAGATGGGAGGTATTCTCTCTTTTGCACAAGAACAGAATTTCATTGTCCTTACTATCTCATTGCCCAAGACAGTCCGGGAGGACACAGGCATACGATATATCGCCGAACCGAGTGAGACATTACCTGAACAAATCATGAGAACCGAAAAACGCATATATCCCAGGGCCCAAGTTAGATGGACTGTTTCCGCGCTTACTGCTGCCGGGAACATACGGGGAGAAACGAAAAATATTACTACGCAAGGAGCATTAATTTGCTGCCCTAAACCGCCAGGCCCGAATGAAAGGTTTTTGTTGACCGTTAATGGCCCCTCTGATTCGATGCAGGTCATTGCCCAAGTAGTCTGGTCAAATATCGGCGCTTGTGATGACGAGAGGGATCCGAGTGCAATGGGCGTTAAGTTCATAATATGGTCTTAGTCAAAAACATAAGCAGGTTGTTTACTGAGGTAATTCCACATCAATAAGAGCCATAAACATGTTCATCGTGGATGACGATCCCCAGGTCTGCAAGACCCTGGAAGACATACTAAGGGCACGAACCTTTGCAGTTACTCGGCTTAATTATCCTTGAGAGGAAGTGAGATGGGCCATGGGTACAAAGGCCAGAATACTTGTCGTAGATGACGAGCCCGGCTTCAGGAAAACCCTTTCTGACATCCTCAGGGCGAAGGGTTATGCAGCCGTATCCGTTGACAAGGGAAAGACAGCTCTTGAGATGGCCAAGGATGAGAATCCTATAGTGGCCCTAATTGACCTAAAACTCGAGGACATGTCTGGCCTTGAGGTTATGCGAGAGATCAAGCAGCGCTCCCCTGTCACGCAATGCATCGTTCTCACCGGAAACGCCTCACAGGCCTCGGCCATAGAAGCGGTTAACCTAGGCGCCTATAGCTATATGCATAAGCCCTACGATGTGGAGCAATTAATGGTGACCATCCGCAGGGCTATTGAGAAGCGAGAGGTGGAGAGGGCGTTGCGGGAGAGCGAGACGAAGTACCGATTATTGATACATAATCTGCCAAATATCGTCTTCAAGGGATATAGAGATTGGTCCGTTCATTTTATTGATGACAAGATTGATTTATTGACAGGTTACAAGAAAGAAGAATTTGACTCTCGGAAGATGAATTGGGCCGATATAGTAGTTAAGGAAGATATTGAAAAAATAAAGAAGATCTTTCTCCAAGCCTTGAAAACAGATAAGTCCTACGTAAGAGAATATAGAATTATAACAAAAACTGGAGATATCTTGTGGATACAGGAAGGGAGCCAGATAGTATGTGACGGATCGGGAGAAATTGAATTCATAACTGGAGCTTTCCTAGATATCACCGAACGCAAGCGAGCGGAGAAAAAAATCCATGACTTAGCCTATTACGACGGTGTGACACGTCTACCAAACCGCCAACTGTTTAGAGAGCATTTGAGCCGCGCGCTGGCTTATGCTAAGCGTCATAAACGTCTGCTGGCGGTACTATTTCTTGATCTCGACCATTTCAAGCAAATCAACGATACGCTCGGCCACCATGTGGGTGACTTGCTGCTTCGGCGCGTAGCCGATCGATTGAAAAAAATCCTGCGCAAAAGTGACCTCATTACCCGTCATGAAGCTGATGACTCAATTAGCTATGTATCACGTTTTGGTGGCGATGAGTTTGTCTTACTACTCACGGATCTTAAGCAGCCTCATGATGCAGCAAACGTGGCACAGCGCGCCCTCTACGAACTCTCCAAAGCATTTGTGCTGGAGGAGCGCGAGATTTTTGTCAGCGGCAGTATTGGAATTAGCTTGTATCCCTCAGACGGAGAAGACATTGACACATTGATAAAGAATGCTGACACAGCAATGTATCACGCGAAGAACCAGGGGAGAAATAATTTCCAGTTTTATGTAGACTCGGTGAAAGTCACTACTTCTGAAAGACGACTTATTCTAGGGACTGATTTGCGTGGGGCGCTGGAGCATGAGGAGTTAATACTCTACTACCAACCACAACTAGACATCAATACTGAGAAAATCATTGGCACAGAAGCACTGATACGCTGGCTGCATCCAGATCTGGGATTGGTATCTCCCACAGAATTCATACCATTGGCTGAAGAGGCTGGCCTCATAGAACCTATCAACGAGTGGGTGCTCCGAACGGCGTGCAGTCAAAACCTGGCTTGGCAAGCAGCCGGTTTTCCACCAATGCGTGTGGCCGTGAATTTTTCCAATCTTTCGTTTAAACAGCGTAGAATAGTCAAAACAATATCTCGAGTCTTACGTGACATTGGCATGGCTCCTCAGCTTCTGGAAATAGAACTTACCGAGGGCACATTGGTACGGAACGAAAAGGAGACGATCAGGGCGTTGGAGCAATTGAAAGAACTTGGGATATGTGTTGCGATTGATGATTTTGGCACTGGCCATTTTTCACTGTACCATCTTAGACATTATCCGTTTGATGCCATAAAGATTGACCGCTGCTTTATAAAAGATATTGGTGCCGCCCAGGATAGCACAGCCATCACTACTGCGATTATTGCCATGGCCCGCGGCCTTCAACTAAGAGTGATTGCTGAAGGAGTGGAGACACAACAGCAATTGACCTTTTTACGTTTACAGGACTGTGACGAGGTGCAGGGTTACCTATTTAGCCGACCTGTCCCCTCCAATGATATTATCCAACTCTTGTCCACAGGAATCACTTGAGATGCCCAGGTAATGCCATCTAGTCAACTACTCCAATTGAGTGATTGACTACTCTTTTGCTGATAAAAGGGAGCCTCCCGCAAAACGATCCACCTGGGAGAAAATGACGGGACGCCGTTGACTAAATTGAATAATCTCTATTTACCTCTTTTCCTGCACCTGCTTTTTTATCATCTTTTTAGGCCAGGCCAATTCAGCATTCATCAGCTCCGCAGCTAGCTGACATGCTCGTGACCAACGATCGTCTCAGAACATATTATATTATAT
>CAMYLW010000285.1 GCA_947259475.1 Thermodesulfobacteriota bacterium | reverse complement strand
TTAGTCAAATACCTGAATTCCTTCATTCCTCAATACCTAAATCACTACCTCGTGAGTCGCTGCCGCACCTCTTCTGTTGATATTCCCTCAATAGCAATGCTTTTGGCCCGGGATGTAGCACCTGATGCAATACTCATTTGACTCCTGGCAACCCTGAGTTTCTTGGCCAGAAATTTGAGCAAGTGTTTGTTGGCCGCCCCCGCCACCGGAGCTGCGGTTATGCGTACTTTGAGGGCATCGCCGTGGGGGCCCACCACTTCGTCCCGAGATGCCCGGGTTTGCACCTGCACCTTGAGGACCACCCCTTGATCACTATCGCGCACGTATGTAGACACTGTTGACCCTGGTTGGTTTTTCATTGACAGGAGACACAAAGCATAGGGCATGGAGCAAGGAGTCAGGAGTCAGATACCAGCTAGCCGTCTTTAATCTGTCCACAGCCGCATATTATCGATCAATCTGGCCTGGCCAACGAAGACAGCCATGGCCATCACCGCCTTGGGCGTCACCTCATCAATATCCGCAACTGTCTCTTCGTCCACCACCTGCACGTACTGAATGCGAGTGTGCGGCTCGGCCTCAATCATCTCTTTGACCCTGGCCAGCAAGACATCCACCTGTCGTTCACCTTCGGCGACCATGTTGCGAGCAGCCTGAAGAGAGCGTGATAGGGAAAGAGCCGAGTTGCGCTCCTCTTCTGAGAGGTACCTGTTACGACTACTCATGGCCAGGCCGTCCGATTCACGCACAGTGGGGTGGGCGACAATCTCCACCCCAAGATTCAAATCTTTACTGAGTCTTTTGACCACAACCAGCTGTTGAAAGTCCTTCTCTCCGAAAACGGCCAGATGGGGACGAATCGCGCCAAACAGCTTGGTGACAACCAGTGCCACGCCTGCAAAATGGCCTTGCCGATGCAAGCCGCAGAGATTCTGAGTGATATGTTCCACCTGCACCCGCGTCTGGAATCCGGACGGGTACATCTCTTCAACTTCCGGAGCGAAGATCGCCTGTACCCCAAGATCGCGGCAGAGCTTAAGATCCCGTTCCAAATCCCGGGGATACTGGTCAAGATCCTCGCCCGGGCTAAACTGGGTCGGGTTAACAAATATGCTCACCACCACCTCATCGGCCCGTTGCAAGGCCTCCTCTATAAGAGCCAGATGTCCTTTGTGAAAGTAACCCATGGTGGGCACGAAGCCGACAATCTGGCCTTTCCGGTAGCGTTCTTCCCGCCATTTGGTCATCTCATCGTTTGTACGCAGCACTTCCATACGAGGCAACTCCCTGGTAGTTAAGAATTCGGGCCATGGGGCTTTGAAGGGTTTCAGGTGTCAGGGAAGAAAAACAAAAAACTAGGGTAAAGACTGATCTGAATGCACAAAGGAAAGAAAAACGAACAGTTCTTCAAGCCCGGAAGGACAGTCATATTATTCGCGCTCGCTGCGCTTCCATCTTCGCTAAAGCTTCGACGAGCCCCGCCGCTCAGTCCCGCACCGCAAGCGGCATCTGCGACAAGCGGGTTCCCAGTTTCGCGGTCGTAGTCACGCCGGGGCGTGATGAAATATCCGGGCTAGGGTTTGGTAAAAAACTTCAGCTTGCTTTCCAGGTCTTCCACCTCTGCTTCTTCTTCTTTCTGCATATCCAGCATTTTCTGATAGATTTCGATGGTGGCGCGTATTTTCAGCTCGAACTGAGTCCGCTGCCTCTTGAGTTCGGCTATGTCTTCATGAATCTGGGCTAAACGGTTATGCGCATTGTTCAGGATACGCTCTGCTTTGACCTCAGCCTCTGAAACCAGAAGCTTTGCCTCCTTCTGAGCGTTGGCCTTCATCTGTTCCACAGTTTTCTGCGCACTAACGAGCGTGTTTTTCAGGGTTTGTTCTCGCCCCTGGTGTTCGCCGAGCTGGCGTTCCTTGTCCTCTAGTTCCCGCCTGAGCTCGTCAATTTGTTTGAGATATGCACTCATCTGATCAGCAACCTTTTGCAGGAACGACTCCACCTCCTTGGCATCCAAGCCGCGGAACCGGATGGGGAACTGCTTCTGCTGAATCTCAAGAGGGCTCAGTAGCATTGGGTTCTCCTGTTCTTTTGCTGTTTAAAGCATCCTCCACTCATGCCTCTGGTCAGTGGACGAATTGCCTGGCCAGATCATGAAGTGAAGCGACCAGGAATCTCTGCAAAAATATGATGGCCAGAATTACCACTATAGGCGAAAAATCTATACCGCCGAAAGAAAGGGGCAGCCGGCGTCTTATCGTCAATAGAACGGGATCGGTGATACTGTAAAGAAAACGGACAATAGGGTTGTACGGATCCGGGTTAACCCAGGATATAACCGCCCTAGCGATAATGATATACATGTAGAGATTGAGCACAAGGCCGATGACACTCGCGAGTGCCGCCAAGAGATTGCCCAAAATGAACATTCACATTTCCTTTCCATTTCTCCTCTAGGCAAGGGCAACATTAGCTTGAATTTCTGAGAGTGTCAAGAAAAATCTTTTTATTTTCAAGAGGATAACCCCATAGGCCTTCTTCCGATCCTCGGGACGCATTGACATTTTCTCAACCTTTTCTGATAATGACCCACCTATGTTGATAATTGGCCGTAGTCATGTATCGTTCATCGTCGGCCATCTATTGGCAACCGTTCCTTGAACTTGTTGCAACGAGACTACGAAACTGGGAACCCGCTTCCGGGACTGAGCGGAGCGCAGCGAGCGCGACGAGAATGGGCGTGCCACCTGGCAACTCGTACCGCGGGATTGGCTCCGAGGCGTACCTGAACGGTACGTCGCTGGGGGAGCCTGTCGAAGGAACACCCGAGGACGCCAGGAAGGACGTCCATATCCGTGGTCGCAGTAAGTTATTCATGAAATATCCGGGCTAAAAGAGGGAGACTGTTATGGTTGCCTCCAAGACAATAGGATTTATCGGCGGGGGAAATATGGGTGAGGCCCTTATCAATGGGCTGTTGAAATCAGGCAGCTTTGATGCCAGCCATATCAGGGTCAGTGACATCAGCCAGGAACGGCTCCACCACCTCCGGGACACATATCAGGTATCTATCTTTGCTGACAACGGAGAACTGGCTGGAGGCTCCGATGTGATCGTCCTGGCAGTGAAACCCCAACAAGTGGGAGATGTGCTTGCCGAAACACATGCGAGCCTTGAACACCTGCCCTTGCTTATTTCCATTGCTGCTGGCGTACCGATTGCTTCTCTTGAACAGGGGATTGCCAAGCCGGTACCCGTGGTTAGGGTTATGCCCAATACGCCGGCGCTCGTTCTGACCGGCGTGTCTGCCATTGCCGGCGGCACCCATACCGATATTGAACACCTGGCAGTGGCTAGAGCACTGTTCGAGGCAGTTGGTGTGGTCGTGGAAGTCGATGAGACTCATATGGATGCAGTCACCGGACTGAGCGGTAGCGGCCCTGCCTATGTTTATTTATTCGTGGAGGCTCTCATTGATGCTGGGGTTTTGATGGGCCTATCCCGCCCGGTGGCGCGGGACTTAGCAGTGCAAACCACCTTGGGTGCGGCGAAACTGCTAGCAGAGAGTGGAGAACATCCCGGTGCTCTCAAGGATCAGATCACCTCTCCGGGTGGTACAACCATCCACGGTTTGAGCATCTTGGAAAGTGGAGGAATGCGTGGCATGCTTATGGATGCTGTGGAGGCTGCTACCAGGAGATCTGAAGAACTAGGTAAGAAGTAAGGGTTAGGTTCAAGCGTGCAGATTTCCCGAGGACGGTTGTCTCATACTGTGGGAGCGGCTTTTAGCCGCGATTTCTTGTGATCTAAGGGATGATAGTCGCGACTGTAAAGTCGCTCCCACAGAGGTTGTATAATAAACAATAAAGTCTAAGAGGCCGGCTCTATCTCCATGCTCATATCAACGGCCCGGGCTGAATGAGTCAGGGCGCCAACCGATATCAGATCCACTCCCGTAGCAGCCACTTCCCGGACATTGTCCAGAGTGATTCCGCCCGAAGCCTCAAGAGGGACCTTTCCCCCAGTTCGCCGCACAGCCTCTGCCATGGTTGCCAGATCCATATTGTCCAACATTATGGTGTCAGCGCCAGCAGCTATGGCTTCGGCTAGTTGATCCAGGGTTTCCACCTCCACCTCGACTCTCAGAGATTTCGGCTTGCAGGTCCGTGCTGCCTGCAGGGCCTGCTGAATAGATCCTGCCGCCGCAATGTGGTTGTCTTTGATAAGCACTCCATCGTAGAGCCCAAAGCGGTGGTTGTAGCCACCCCCGGCTCGAACTGCAGCTTTCTCTAACAAACGATATCCGGGGGTGGTTTTGCGGGTATCTAGGATGCGGGCGGAGGTCCCGGCCACTTTGTCCACGAAGGCCCGGGTGAGTGTTGCGATACCTGATAGTCTTTGCAGGAAGTTCAGGGCCGTCCGCTCGGCCGTAAGCATGGCGGCCAGACTGCCTGTTACCCTCAATAGCGGTTCCCCAACCATTGCCTGGTTGCCGTCTTGTAAGGGTAGGGTAATATCCAGGGAGGGCTCAACTGTCAAAAAGATCTGTCTGGCTACGGTGGAGCCAGCAAAAACCAGTGGCTCCCTGGCAACAATACGTCCCCTACCCTCAGCACCAGGTGACACTGTGCAAGCAGTAGTGATATCACCACTGCCTATGTCCTCGGCCAGTGCTCTGCTGATCAATGTTTCCACTTCATCAGATATCAAGCCCTATCCCCCACCACTGAGCTTTGTCAGTTTTTCAAGTCCCAATCTCTCCAGTTTGTCCTTTTCTTTGGCGACAATATCCGCAGGGGCCCGACTGAGAAATGCATTATTGGTCAGTTTCTTCTGGGTCCTGGCCAATTCAGGCTCCAGCTTGCTGATTTCCTTCTGCAGACGTCGACTCTCTTCCTTGAAGTCAAGGACACCCTCGAGTGGCACAAACAACTCGAGCTCTCGTACCACAGCCGAAGCCGCCACTCGAGGCCGCTCCCCGTCCCTAACCACCTCCAGCGATGACAGCCTGGCCAGATCTTCTATGTAATGGCCATGAGTCTTCACAATACTGGTGAGGCTCTCCGGGCCAGAAACCATTGCCTCCACCTGGGCAGCCGGAGCAACATTCATCTCTCCCCTAATGTTTCTGATGGCCGTGGTCACATCCATCATAACTGCCATCTGCTCCTCCCCCTGACGGTCCACCAGGGACTCATCTGGTCTGGGAAAGTCTGCCACCATAATGCTCCCTTCATTATCGGGTAGATGATGCCACAATTCCTCGGTAACATAAGGCATAATGGGATGGAGCAGCCGAAGAACGGAAGAAAGCCCATACAGGAGAAACTGTTGGGTTTCTTTACGTTCATTCTCGTCGTCGCCGTATAGGACCGGTTTGATCATTTCAAGGTACCAGTCGCAGAACTCGTGCCAGGTGAACTGATAGAGCACACTGGCAGCCTCATTGAAATAATAAGAATCCAGCGCTTCGCTAACCCGACGGACAATCTCCTGCAACCTGCTCAGCATCCAACGGTCTGCCAACCTTCTTGGCTCAGGTAACAGTCCGGCGGCCTCCACTCCCTCGAGATTCATGAGAGTAAAACGGCTGGCATTCCAGAGCTTATTGACAAAATGCCTGTAGCCTTCAATCCGCTCTTCAGAGAGACGAACGTCTCTTCCCTGTGCTGCAAAGGCAGCCAAAGTAAAACGAAAAGCATCCGTACCATAGCGGTCCATGATCACCAGAGGGTCGATGACATTTCCCTTAGATTTACTCATCTTCTGGCCCTCGGCGTCTCTGACAAGGGCGTGAATGTAGACGTCACGGAATGGCACGTCCTTCATGAAATGCAAGCCCATCATCATCATTCGTGCCACCCAGAAAAAAAGAATGTCGAAACCGGTAACCAGAACAGAAGTGGGGTAAAAGCTCTCAAGCTCTGGTGTCTTCTCAGGCCATCCCATGGTGGAGAAAGGCCAGAGGGCAGAGCTGAACCAGGTATCCAACACGTCGCTCTCTTGAATCAGGTTGCCGCTGCTACAACCGCTGCATTGCTGTGGCTCTTCCATGGCAACAGTAACTTCGTCACAATCTTGGCAGTACCAGGCGGGAATGCGATGCCCCCACCAGATCTGGCGTGATATGCACCAATCTTCAATATTCTCTAACCAGTCAAAGTAGTTCTTCTCCCACATCTCTGGAATGATGCGGGTGTTTCCATCACGCACCGCCGCCATGGAAGCTTCGGCCATCGGTTTCACCGCCACAAACCATTGTTTGGACAGTGTCGGCTCGATGATTGTCTTACATCGGTAGCAGTGACCCACTCTATGCTGGTAGTCTTCGACTTTTACGAGAAAACCCAGCCCTTGGAGGTCTTCAACTATCTTCTGACGACAACTATCGCGGTCCATGCCGGCATATGGACCCGCCTCTTCGTTCATCACGCCTTGATCATCCATCACCCTGATCGCTGGCAGCCCGTGCCTCTGGCCGATTTCAAAATCGTATGGATCGTGGGCTGGGGTTACTTTTAGAGTGCCAGTGCCAAACTCCCGGTCAACATACTCATCTGCAATCACCGGCAACTCGCGGTTTAGAAGAGGGAGTATGACTTTTTTCCCAATGAAATCACGGTAACGCTCGTCTTCCGGGTGTACCGCAACACCGGTGTCTCCCAGCATAGTTTCGGGCCGGGTAGTGACCACTATCAGACCGTCAGTTCCATCAGGTAAAGGATAGCGGAGATGGTAAAGACGACCACCCCTTTCTTCCGCCTCCACCTCCAGGTTAGCCAGTGCTGTAACACACCTCGGGCACCAATTGATAATCCGCTGGCCCCGATAAATCATGCCCTCATGATAGAGGGAAACGAAAACGCGCCTCACAGCTTCAGAAAGACCTTCGTCCATGGTGAAGCGTTCTCTACTCCAATCACAACTTGCTCCTAGCCTCTTGAGCTGATTGATAATCTTCCCGCCGTATAGCTCACGCCACTGCCAAATTCTTTCGATGAACTTCTCCCGCCCCAACTGATGTCTATCCGACCCTTCTTCTGTAAGCTGACGTTCCACCACATTCTGGGTGGCGATGCCGGCGTGGTCGGTTCCTGGCATCCAGAGTACATTGTCTCCATACATCCTCCTGTATCGGCAGAGGATGTCCTGGAGCGTATTGTTGAGGGCATGCCCCATGTGCAGATCACCGGTAACATTCGGTGGAGGTATCACGATAGAATAGGCGGGATCGGTGCTGTTTTCGTCAGCTCGAAATAAATTCTGCTCCTCCCAAAATTGATACCACCTCTCCTCCACAGCTGCAGGTTCGTAGGCCTTGGGCAGCACTGAGTTCTTCATTTCCTTCTTCCTTCTCAGACGTCCATTGTCCGCAGTCAGTCGATTAACACCATATTTACCCTGATGTTGCATACCTACACCGGTAAAAACAGCTGCGCTCGCGCTATAGCACGCCATCTACGGCCGGGCTTGCCTCGGACAGGACTTAACGTACGATCAAGTACGCCTCGACCTGTCCGAGTCTGCGCGCAGCCACATCTGACTTACTCTAGCGCGTTTTTCCTCGACATTGGTATGCAACATCAGGGTTTAGTCGAAGCGAAAGCACAACATTATTTTTTACCACGGACAAAAAGAAAAATGGGGATTATCCAGATAACCCCCATTCATAACCCGCCAATCATCGCGGCAGGTGATCATTTTTCTGATTCCAAACTATTCCTAATCTTCTCTATCTCCTGGGCAATTGCACTCTCCACAATGGCAGGCAATCGTTCCTCTACCAGACGGGTCACCACGGCCTCCACCTGAGCACTGACGAGCGCTGCCAACTCCTCGACTGCAGACTCTGACAGTTCCTCCACCGCAGCCTCCTCGCTTATATCCTCTGACTCCGCTTCAAGGTCTGTACCGATATCGTCGGTAACTTCTTCCCCGGCAACCATGGCTGACACCCCACTAACGGCTAGTTCACTCATATCCCCTGATTCTGCCTCAAGATCGTCGAACAGATCTTCAGAAAGATCCTCTTCTGAAACAGGGCTGACCTCGTCACTGGCAGGCTCCTCGCTCGTATCCACTAGCTCCGTCTCAAGATCGGCAAAAAGATCTTCGGGAAGATCCTCCTCCGAAACAGCGCTAACCTCAGCACTTTCAGGCTCCTCGCTCATATCCCCTGCCTCCATGTCAGGGTCGGCAAAAAGATCTTCAGAAAGATCCTCTTCTGAAACAGGGCTGACCTCGTCACTGACAGGTTCCTCGCTCGTATCCACTAGCTCCGTCTCAAGATCGGCAAAAAGATCTTCG
>CAMYLW010000284.1 GCA_947259475.1 Thermodesulfobacteriota bacterium | reverse complement strand
GTACAGGCCGATGTCCTGCTGAAAGCCACCAGGGTTGATGGCGTCTATCCGGCCGATCCAGAGAAAACCCCGGGTGTCCAAAAAATAGACAGGCTCACTCATTTGGAAGTCCTTCATAAGCAGTTGAAAGTAATGGATGCAACTGCTATTTCTCTGGCTATGGATAATGCTATGCCCATAATCGTCTTCAACCTCACAAAGCCGGGCAACATGAAGAGGGTCGTTATGGGTGAACCGGTTGGCACGATCGTGGAGGGGGAGGATAATGGTTGATGAAATATTCGAAGATTTGAAGGACCGGATGGGAAAGTCAATAGAATCGCTCAAACGAGAATACAGCCGTCTGCGCACGGGCAGAGCCTCCGTTTCCCTACTAGATGGGATCCGGGTCTCTTACTATGATACCCCAACCCCTCTCAACCAGATGGCCTCACTGGCAGTGCCGGAACCTCGCCTCATTGTCATCCAGCCGTGGGACAAAACGGCAATTGAAGATATCGAAAAGGCAATCCTGAAATCAGAACTGGGTCTCACCCCCATGAACGATGGCAAAGTCATACGCATATCAATACCTCCTCTCACCGAAGAACGACGGAAAGAACTGGTCAAAGTTGCGCGAAAAATGAGCGAAGAGAACAAAGTGTCCATTCGCAATATTCGTCGCGATGCCAACGAAATGCTCAAAGACCTCAAAAAAGAAAAAGAAATCACCGAGGATGACCTGTTTCGGTCACAGGAAGAAGTCCAGAAAGCAACCGACCAGTTTATCTCTGTGCGCGGCCAAAGAAAAAGAAATTCTTGAGATATAGCCCGGAATGACGAATGGTTACTGTTCCTGACCTGTCAAAAGACAATACTATCCCAGGTCAGCCCGCCACAGATAGGTTTAATGTGGAAAAGCTGCCCCACCACCTGGCCATTATCATGGATGGGAACGGTCGTTGGGCCCAAGAGCGCAACCTAAGTCGCATAGAAGGACATCGTGCCGGAGCCGAGTCTGTTCGAATCATAGTCAGAACCTGCCGCAAAATTGGTATTCCTATCCTCACACTTTATGCTTTTTCCAAAGAAAACTGGCAACGACCCGGTCGTGAGGTTCAGGCCCTGTGGAGGCTGTTGAGCCGATATCTTAAATCTGAGCTAGACGAGATGACGAAGCACTCCATCCGTCTCAATGCCATTGGTGATATCCAAGAACTGCCGAAAAGCGTTAACCGGTTGCTGGTAGACACCATGAACAAAACCTCGGCAAACAGTGAGATGCTCCTCAACCTGGCCCTTAGCTACAGTGGCCGGACCGAGATCGTCCGAACCGCTCAAAAGCTGGCGGCGGCCTGCGTGGCCAATCAATTAGAACCTGCAGAAATAGATGAAGTGATGTTTTCCCAGAATCTCTACACCTCAGACATGCCTGACCCGGACCTGCTCATTCGTACCAGCGGCGAACAACGGATAAGCAATTTTCTCCTGTGGCAAATGGCCTATACTGAGCTTTACGTCAGCCCGATATACTGGCCGGATTTCCGTGAGGCCCAGTTAATGGAGGCGCTCGCTGACTACCAGCGGCGGGAACGACGTTTTGGTAAGACTGGAGAACAACAAGCAAAGGAAGTGTAGAAGATCTTTTTTCTGACGAATGACTGAAACACCGTCCAGACCTCTCCATGTGGATTCCGCACATGTATCTGCAGCGCTAAGGCGCAGAGTAAGCGCTCTGCGCACCAGCAGGCTGCTGCAAAACTCAATATTTTGACTATGAGCATCAGGTCCGTCATTCCGGAAGGCGCGAAGCGACTATCCGGAATCCAGTAAAAACAATAGTCCACTGGATACCGGATCTCGACTTCGTCTCGTCCGGTATGACGTTTGGGACCGTTTCCAGGATTTTTCAGCAGCCTGCAGGGACGAGGAATCCGATAGGATCCTCTACAGGTGCTATGTATGGTGGTGGAATCTCAAATGACAAAGTGCAGGTTCAAATGCTATGATCGGCATCTGCCACGTGCACTTCGGGCAGAAAAACTTAGAAGACAAGCGAGTATTGCAAAACTTCCAATGGGTCGTTACGCCTCCGGTTATAACCTATAGATCGGACGATCTCCCTTCTGCTCGTAATAGGGCATCATCTCAGGTACATATCCGGCGAGTTTTTTCTCGCGATTTTCCGGAGACGGGTGGGTACTGAAAAATTCGGGGGGACCTTTACCGCCGACCTGGGCCATCTTCTGCCACAGGGTGATTGCGGCCCGCGGATCATAACCCGCCTTAGCTGCCAGCTCAATGCCGATACGATCCGCTTCCGACTCCGCCGCCCGGCTGTTTGGTCTCTGGACAGCCAGCGCCGCGGCCAGCGCCGCCCCTGTTAGTGCCAGGCCCCTACGATCTGTAGCGACACCCACCGCAACCACACCTACGGTAGTGGCCATAGCAACCGACATCTTTTCGGCTGAATGATTAGCCAAGGCATGGGCAATCTCGTGTCCAAGGACCTGGGCCAGTTCATCATCCGTTGTTTTGAGCTGTATCACGAGACCGCTATAAAGCGCCATCTTACCGCCGGCCATGGCCCAGGCGTTAACTGTTTTCGGATCATCGATGATTTTTATACTCCAGTCCCACTTTTCCGTCTCCGGCCGCATTCTTATGGCCTGGGCAATCAACCGCTCGGTAATCCTGTAGACACGATCTTTCAAGGCCGGATCGTTGTCGACCTTGCCCTCTTGTTCATAGGGTTTTAGCATCTCGACATACGCCTGCTTGGAGGCGGAAATGGCCGTTTCCTCCGAGACGATCATGAGCTGACGTCTTCCTGTAGGACTGGTGGCACAGCCGATGATTAATACTAAGCAAAAGATAAAGGTAAGATATTGTTTCTTCATTTAAATAACCCCTGAACTCCCCTGGTCTCCTACCTTCATGTTTCAGCAAGGTTTGCTGCTTTTAACCGAGAAGGGTAGTCGGGAGAAGTGATTCTTAGTTGCACTTTGGGGAAAACATAAGGTCATTGATCTGGCATGTCAAGATCAATCGAAATCCGTCACTTTGTAGGTGTGTTCATTGAGAAAAATCATGCTATATATTGCCAACATCCAATGTAATGTCTCACCTGCAAACGAAGTCTTGATATTTACTGATAATAGTAACCCGGTGAACCTGCCAAGCACTACTACTGGAAGAGTGCAGCTTACATCCCTTAATTTATGCTTCACGCAGCAAAATATTTACCCCAGGATATGGTAGCTGGGTCTCAAAAGAGAACGTGTGGATTCTACTTCGTCGCCGGGGTCAAGGAGGGACGCATCGCCAAAGCTGCCGACTAAGAATTAAGAATTCTCAAAAGGTTATGGTATTATAGAAAATTGATAATAATACCATTGGGACGAACGGCTATGAACAAAGAGTGAAGAGCTAGACCATGAAAAACGTACAGATGGAAGTCAAGGGCAACAACCTCATCATCACCGTAGACCTAACCCAAGATCACGGTCCTAGCAAATCAGGTAAGACCATTGCAGTTGCCAGCACCCTTGGCAATGTGAACGTGCCTGGAGAGGAATTTAGCCACATTAAAGTGGGCTTGAATGTATACAAGTACGAGTAGAAACTAGTCCTGCTAGCTCTGAAGTTCCGTTTCGGCACGATCAGCACGGAGGTTGCGGCGATGAAAGAACTAGTTAAATGCATGGCGGAGGCGCTGGTGGACAATCCAGCTCAGGTGGAAGTAACAGAGATCGCTGGAAGAGATATTTCAGTGATTGAACTGAAGGTAGCCAAGGAGGACATGGGAAAGATAATTGGCAAGAAAGGGCGCAATGCCCAGGCCATGCGGACGCTTTTAAACGCTGCTTCCGCTAAGCTTAGAAAGCGTGCGGTTCTTGAGATTATTGATCAGTGATGGCTACTATACTCGTTCAACATTTGATGAATTATATAAACTCCTGCCCAATCACTCCGAAAGTTTACATTACATCCCTTAATTCACACTTCACCCCCAAAAACCTGGCACAAAATGTGGGACATACTCTGCAGTAGCCTGATTCTAGATTAAAGTATGTAATATAGGGTTTATTCTTCCATAAAAGCAAATCTTTTGCTCCGGCTGGAGTGCCGCAACTTAGTCAGGGCCTTGGCCTGAATCTGACGAATGCGTTCACGCGTTACCCCAAACTCATCCCCCACCTCTTGAAGAGTATGTCCCATATCCTCCCCAATTCCGAAGCGTCTCCGCAAGACCTTCTCCTCACGAGGGGTTAGAGTGGCAAGAATCACCTGAACTCGCTCGGCCCGATCCTTCTGGATCGTTGCCTCTTCCGGGGAAACACTACCTTTATCGGCAATGAAGTCTC
>CAMYLW010000283.1 GCA_947259475.1 Thermodesulfobacteriota bacterium | reverse complement strand
GCCATTACTTTGTTAGGCGGCTTTGGGATGAGTGCCATTACTGCTCTTACCGTCCAAAACACCGTAGCGGTGGCGGCTATCCATGATCTGCCGTTGGATTTTATTGGAGCTCAAATTGACGCGGTCTTTACCGACATCGGGGTTGACGCCGTAAAGACGGGGATGCTTTCAAAGGCGGAGGTGGTCAAATTGGTTGCCGGCAAAATAGACCAGTACAAGCCGCCCGTGGTGGTGGTTGACCCCGTCATGGTGGCTAAAAGTGGTGCCCCGCTGCTGGCTGCTGAGGCGCAGCAGACCTTGGCTCAATTCCTGCTGCCTCTGGCGACCCTGGTGACCCCCAATCTACCAGAAGCCTCTGCTCTGGTTGGCTGGGAGGTGAGAGACGAAAATGACATGCACCGTGCCGCCGAGGAAATACACGAAATGGGGCCGACTTACGTACTGGTCAAGGGAGGTCATCTCCACGGTGAGGCCGTGGACCTGCTCTTTGATGGCCGGCAGTACCACGAATTTCGCGCTACCCGGGTGGAGACTAAAAACGTCCATGGCACCGGGTGTACCTATGGTTCTGCCATCGCCACCTATCTAGCTCAAGAACTAGATGTGATAGAAGCGGTGGCCGCCCGGATATTTCATGAATCACTTGCTGCGACCACGGATATGGCCGTCCTTCCTGGCGTCCTAGGGTGTTCCTTCGACAGGCTCAGGACAGGCGGCCCCTGCGACGTACCATTCAGGCACGCCTCGGCCCAATCCCGCGGTACGGTTGCCAGGTGGCACGCCCATCTTCGTGGTCTCGCGACAGCAATTCATGAAATATCCGGGCCAGCAACAGAAATGGTTACAACCGTGCGTTAAATCATCAAAATCGAGGTGAGCGATGGTTCGGCAAGGCAAGATTTACGCTGACGCCCATGGCGCAATCAAATGGTTGGGAACTCTGGTGATCTGCATCACTTTGAGTCTGTTGCCACAACAGACACCTGCCCAGGAAAAAGAGCCAGTCTTGACTCTAGAGGAGAGTATCCAGCTGGCATTGGAACGCAACCTGGAGGTGCAGGTGGCCAAAGAAGAGATTCGGTTCGCCCGTCAGGGGAAAAATAGAGCAAAAACGGGCTTTTTGCCGAAACTAACTGCACAGTATGGGTACCGCCGTCTCAGCGAAAATAGCACAACCGTAGGTGGTATTTCGACTCCAAATGCGGACCAGGATCAATACAGGTTCACCGGTACCGTCGCACAACCCCTTTTTACCGGATTTGAAACCCTCTCCAACTACCAGTTGGCCAAGCTCGGTCTGGATGTGGCCCAGATTCAGCTGCAAAGAACCAGATTAGACTTAATCCTGGCGGTCAAGGAATCATATTTTGAGATTTTGCGGGCCGATAAAATCAGCCAGGTGGCTGAACAGTCCGTGCGCCAACTGCAAGAAGGGGTTCGGGTGGCTCAGAACTTTGTCCAGGTGGGGATGAGGCCCAAGGTTGACGTGCTTGATGCAGAAACCCGCTTGGGGGAGGCCGAGTTGCAACTGATTGTAGCTAATAACGATACTGGGGTGGCAAAAGCTCGCTTCAATACGGTGCTACGCCAACCCATAGATACTCCAGTGGCGGTGGTGGATGTCCTTACCACCGAATCCTACGAAAGATCCTATGAGTCCAGTCAGCAGATCGCCTTGCAGCACCGGCCTGAGCTGCTGGAGGCGAATAAGAATGTGGCCATAGCCGAAAAGGAGGTAACTCTGGTAAAGAGCGACTACTATCCCGATGTAAGCCTGTCGGCCAATTACTACCGGCGAGGGGATGATCCAACGGTGGACGGCAGCGATTTTGTGGATCGGGAAAGCTGGGACATCGTTGCTGGTGCCACCTGGACTTTTTTCGAATGGGGCAAGACCCGGTATGCCACCAACCAGCAACGAGCGCGTTTGCGCCAAGCCAAAGAGAGTCTGGAGCAGATCAAAGATGGCATTCTTCTGGAGGTCAAGACCGCTTTTTTGTCGGTGCAAGCCGCAGAACAAGGTATCCGAGTGGCCGCGAAAAGTGTTGAGTCTGCAGAGGAAAACTTCCGGATCAGCCAGGAACGCTACAAGGAACAGGTGGCCACCGCTACTGAAATACTTGATGCTCAGACCAGGCTGACCCAGGCAAGAACAAACTACACCAATGCCCTGGTGGTTTTTAACTTGGCCCGAGCTGCATTGGTCCGAGCCATGGGTCTGGAGTATGAACCCACTTGAGAATGACACCCTGGGCAGGTCCCGCCATCTGACGTGTCCCTTGTCGGCCCCTGCGACGTACCGTTCAGGTACGCCTCGGAACCAACACCCTGCGGTTGCCCGGTGGCACGCCCATCTTCGTGATCTCGCGACAGCAATTCATGAAATATCCGGGCTAGAGTGTTCCAACTCTGAACGGCTGCCCATGATTCAACTCTATCACGTGTACAAGGCCTACGGCGGTGAGCAACACGCCCTGCATGATGTGACTTTGACCGCCGATAAGGGCGATTTTTTGTTTATCACTGGCCCCAGTGGGGCTGGAAAAACCACCCTGCTCAAGCTCATCTTCTGTGCCGAACAGGCAACCCGAGGCCAGCTCTTAGTAGATGGAATCAATCTGCAACGTTTGAAGCGCTCTGGTGTTCCATACCTCAGGCGGAAAATAGGCGTTGTTTTTCAGGATTTTAAGCTCCTGGGAGAGCGCACTGTTTTTGCCAATGTGGGGTTGACTCTGGAGGTGACCGGACGGCCCCGGGCCTACATCGAAAAGAAGGTTCGGCAGATATTGCGGTTGGTGGGACTTGATGCCAAGGAAAACCATCTTTGTTGCAGACTGTCCGGTGGTGAACAACAGCGGGTTGCCATTGCCCGGGCAGTAGCTGCCAATCCAATCATAGTCTTGGCAGACGAGCCCACAGGGAATCTTGACGACGAAATCACCCTGGAGATCTTGGAATTGTTCAGGGAGATAAACCGGCGCGGTACGACGGTGGTGTTGGCAACACACAACAGGGAGCTCATAGGGAAAGTCCCAGGCGCCAAGGTGGTAATACTGCGTCAGGGACAGCTGGTGGCTGCAGGGGTTGCCAGGCAGGTCATGGCTCAGCGCTCGGCCTTGGAGATAAGCTCTCAGGGGGTGTTGTAACGGAATGCGCATAGGTCTGCTGGTCTATTTTCTGCGAAAGGCCCTGGAAAACATCTGGACCAACCCGTTTCTAAGCTTGGTGACACTCAGTACCATAGCCATCTCCATGCTTATTCTGGGACTCTTCTCCTTGATATACTTGAATGTTCAGCAGTCTCTGCACCAGATGGGTGGTGAGCTCCAAATCACAGCATATCTCCAAGAGACCATCTCTTCCGAGCAGGCTGAAGTGCTTCGCAGTAAGGTTGCTGATTGGCCAGAAGTAGAAAGAATTACTTACATCAGTAAGGAACAGGCTTTAGTTCGTTTTCGTAGCCAACTGCGGGAGTACGCTGGAATACTGGAAGGGCTCAAGGAAAATCCCCTTCCAGCCTCCCTGGAACTGACATTGATGCCTCAGTATGGACGGTCTGGAAACATCAAAGAGCTCTCAACCCGTTTGGGACGGTTGCCCGGAGTAGCAGAGGTCCAGTATGGTAGAAAATGGATGGCGAAATTGAGGGTCTTTGTCGAGGTGATGAAGCTGGTGGGTATTACAGTGGGGGGACTTCTTCTCATTGCCACCATATTCGTAATCTCTAACACAATTAAACTGACCTTTTATTCCCGGCGGGAAGAGTTGGAAATCATGCGGTTGGTGGGGGCCACAGATTTTTTTATCAAGGCGCCTTTTCTCATAGAAGGTCTGTTGCATGGTTTGGGAGGCGCATTGCTGGCGGCTGGCGGTTTATCACTGCTTGTCCTGTTTCTGTTTTCGCATCTGGACTTGCCACTGCGACTTGCCGTGATGGCAGGATCCCTGCCCACGGGCCAATTGCTTGCGGGATTTCTCGGTCTTGGCCTGCTCCTCGGTGTCCTGGGGAGTATGGTTTCCCTGAGGAGATTTTTACGGCCATGAGTCGAGTAATTTTAGCCTTGCTCGTATTGCTGCTCTGCGTGCCAGCCCCAATGGTGTTGGCTGAAAAGGCGCAGAAGACAAAACATAATGTTAAGGTCCACAAAGAGAAAATAAGTGAGGTTCAGAAAGAAATAAAGAGGGGCCAGGCGCAGATTAATGAGATGCGCCAGAAAGAGCGATTGATCCTTGATCGGTTGGATCAAATGGAGCTGCAGCTTCAACTGATCCGCGATAATCTGGAGAAGCGGAGACGGGAGCGGACTCTCTTACGAAGGGAGGTCGCCGAAAAGCGTAAGAGACTCAAACAGTTGGACCATGAACTAAAGCAGCTTCGGGCTCTGTTGGCTCAGAGACTGGAGGCGCTTTACAAATTTAGCAGACACGCATATCTGAATGTTCTGACTTCGGCCGGTGATGTGAGCGGATTTCAACATCAGTGGGTATATCTCCGGGCGGTAGCGGAACAAGACAGTGCGCTCATCGGTCAGTTTATCAAGCGGCAGCAAGAGGAAGAGAAACTTACCCAGGCGCTCACTTCCCGGGAAGAGAAACTCGGCAAGCTGGTGGCAAAGATCGGTCAGGAAGTGGCGGAGTTGGAAAAGGTCAAACGTGAGCAGGTAGCTTTGTTGCAGGATATCCACAATCAGGAGGATATGTACCAAAACTATGTGACAGAGTTGGCAGCGGTTTCCCGTGAATTGAAGAATAAAATTCAAGAGTTGCAGCGGAAGACCGGGAGGAGCAAGGCTAGAGTCCAGCCGCAAGGTGGTTTTGCCAGCAATAAAGGGGCTCTACCTTATCCAGTCCAGGGTAAGATTATGTCTCGCTTCGGGCCGAAACAGCATAAGAAATTTGGCACTAAAATTCGTAGCAACGGCATTGAAATAGCCACCGAACCACTGTCTCCAGTGGTCGCCGTCTACGGTGGACAAGTTCTTTATTCCGAGTGGGTGAAAGGGTACGGCAAGGTGATCATCATTGATCACGGTGACAAATACTACACGCTCACCGCCCATTTGGCGGAGGTGTTGAAGCAGACTGGTGCAACGGTAGAGTCGGGGGAGATCATTGGCTATGCAGGCTATTCTCCCATTGAGCAAAACGGGGGCAAGGTTTATTTTGAAATCCGTCACCTAGGCAAAGCCATTAACCCGGAGGCGTGGTTGCTCCCTGCGTTGGCTAGTACAGCAGGCGATAAGGCTCGATAGAGGCACGAGACTTGCAAGATATGTCACCTTCAGCGGCGGAATGTACTCACGCTGAGGTGTCCGGGAGTCGCTAGTCTTTCGATTCATGAATTCTGTTGAGAATTTATTCGATCAAGACTAGTGCTGGGTTAGCAAAATTACTAAATATCTGCTATTTTACAAAGTACACTTTATTTGCTGATCGAAGCACTAGGGAGGATGCATGTCGATTCGTAAACTTAGATTGACCATTTTGGCCGTCATATTGGTAGGATTGGTTGCGGTTTTTGCCTGGGAGCGGCTAAGCATTCAGAAGGTATCTGCCGAGGATAAAACCGTCTACGAGCAACTACAGGTATTCAGCGATGTCCTTGACATTGTACAAGAAAATTATGTCGAGGAGGCGGACAGTGAGGAGTTGGTTGAAGGTGCTATCACCGGCATGCTGAAGACGCTGGATCCTCACTCCTCCTATCTTAATCCTGATGCTTACAAAGAACTGCAGGTGGAAACCAAGGGTAGTTTCGGAGGCATTGGTATCGAAATCACCATCCGTGATATGGAGGCGGTCAAGAAGATGCGTGGGCCCAAGGGAACAAAGGTGGTTCTTACCATAATGCGGGAAGGGTTTACAAAACCGAAAGATTTTGTGATCACCAGAGCCACTGTTGCCATAAAAAGCGTGAGGGCCAAGACCTTAGAACCAGGTTACGGTTACCTTCGACTCTCTCAATTCCAGAGCACCACTGCCAGGGATCTGCGCCAGGCGCTCACCAAGCTAGAGAAAGAAAATCAGCCCATGAAAGGACTGATATTGGATATGCGAAACAACCCCGGTGGTCTCCTGGACCAGGCCGTCAAGGTGAGTGATGAATTTCTCGACGAAGGATTGATTGTTTACACCGGCGGCAGACTGAAGAGTCAGGATATGAGGTTCGAGGCCCACACAAATACCAGGCCCCACCACTATCCTATTGTCGTTCTAGTAAATGAAGGTAGTGCCAGTGCGGCGGAAATTGTTGCCGGAGCTCTTCAGGATCACAAGCGAGCTGTGGTGGCGGGAGTGGAAACCTTTGGTAAAGGTTCAGTGCAGACGGTGATGCCCCTCAGGAACGGCGCGGCTCTGCGTCTCACCACCTCTCTCTACTACACTCCTAGCGGTCGCTCTATTCAGGCCAAAGGTATTGAACCTGACATAGTGGTGGAGAGGGAACTACCTCGGAAGAGAGATGACGAACGCGAGCGACTCAGGGTGATTCGGGAAGAGGACTTAAAGAATCACATGGACGGGGAGGGAAAGACAGAATCTGGAACCAAACCGGATCCCACCCACGACTCCGAAAGCAAACAACAACTGGAAAGCGATAATCAACTGGCTCGGGCACTGGAGGTGCTCAAGAGTTGGGAAATTCTCTCACAGATGAAGTACGCTCACGAGTAGCTGTTGCAGCCGTTGGGGTGGTGAGAGCACAGTGACGGGCGTGTTTCTCTGGGAGTACAAGGTTGAACCTGCCTGCCAGATTATCCCCTCAAAGCTGGATTGTGGCGGATCTCAGATGAGGTCTGTTGCGGTCGTAGGATCATTGGGTCCCAAGCGCTATTGCATCCCCTTACTGCTGGGAGCTGACTACAGTGTCGCTCACATCCACGATACGTGACCAACTGACAGATAATCAATTGCCCCCTGCGTATAGTTTACAAGCAAACTATTACAGCTTGCCAAAGTACCTTTGTTAGTTCTTATCCTAAGATTGCTGGTTTTTTCCCTGCTAATGGCCGAATTCTCACTGGCGTGTTTTGGTAATGAACATGGTGAAGCGGACCAAGAAAAAACGGACAGCGAAACGTGCAAAACGACCAGCGCGAAAAAGTACTTCCAAGAAGGATCTTTTGCTTCGTTGGCCAGTCGGAATAGGACTCTTGGTTCTTGTGTGTTTGCTTCTGGGTCTGTGGCTGGCTCAAGACCGTCGATACGAGAAAACTGCCGTTCCGGCCTATGAGGAAGAGAGGAGCAACCGTTTTGGCGAGCTGGTAAGTGAGGTGGAACTTATCATTTACCAAAGCCTGCGCCAGCTGGGAGTACATGCATCTCAGGTTCAATTCCGCAAGGTGATACATCGAGTCCAGCACAATAGACAGTGGGATTTTACCGAACTCGAGGTGACACTTCCCCAAGAGCAGAGCTTAGCCAGCGTTCATGAGCTCTTTACCAAGAATATTGGAGCTTTAAGCGGGCAAGTAACCTTAGAGAGCAGTAAAAAGACAGGCTCGGATTTGGAACTGCTCATTAGGGTCGAAGGGAGTCTTACCCACCGCTTGGCCCTTTTCCAAGGACTTAAGCAAGCCTCGCAAAAGCCACACCCGACAGCAGTCCCTCGGGTGGCCATTGTAATCGATGATTTGGGCTACGACGGCAAACTAGCAAGAAAATTCCTCAAGATTGAAGGGCCATTGTCGTTTTCCGTCCTTCCACATGGCACGTTCAGCAAGAGTATCGCCCGGAGAATCCATGATGCTGGTCAGGAACTACTGCTTCACCTTCCCATGGAGCCAACAGGCTACCCGGAAGTGAATCCGGGAGTTGGGGCTCTTTTGGTGGAGATGACAGATGTTGAGATTGTGCAGACCCTCAGGAAGAACCTGGATGCTTTCCCGTATGTCAAAGGAGTCAATAACCATATGGGCTCCAAGTTCTGCCAAGATGAAGGTAAATTGAGACCTGTTATGCTGGAACTCAATACTCGCGGTCTCTTTTTTTTGGACAGCAGAACCACCAGCAAGACAAAAGCATATACAGTGGCGCAAGAACTTCATGTCCCCTCCGCTGAACGAAATGTTTTCTTGGACAACATTCAAAATCCCCGGGCCATCCGCGCTCAGTTGAACCGACTCACTGAACTGGCACGTCTCAGGGGCGGAGCCATTGGCATAGCCCATCCCCATGAGGTTACCCTCGAGGTACTCAGACAAGAGATTCCCAAACTGTCTCGGAAGGGAGTTGAGCTGGTACCAGTATCCCAGCTAGTACATAATTGAGTCAAAACTCAATTATGTGTTATCAGTTATATGTTATTGGTTATAGGTGCTATGAGAAAGATGATCAGAATTATGTTTCTTTACTCATAGAAACATAAAAATAGCGGATGATGTTTTTCCCAATGACGAATAACCTATAATTTTAAGTGAAGCGTTTCCTGAATCGGAGAGTTTGCCCGGTAGC
>CAMYLW010000282.1 GCA_947259475.1 Thermodesulfobacteriota bacterium | reverse complement strand
CGAAAAGGGCTGGCGGAGTGGGACCAGGAGCCCGAGCGTATCGCTCGTCTTCGGGCCTCGGCGGACTTCGCGGTGTACACGCCAGGAAGCAATGCGGGTCTGCCGGTGAGCGTTTTGCGGACTTTCGCTCCACCGCCAGGGGCCATTCTTAACGATAGCGATCTGCTACGAGAACGCATTCAGACTACCACTACGGGCCTGCTTGCTCTCATTGGCATTGAGGCAGACCCGCTCACCAGTCCTGAGCATATTCTGATCGCCAATATACTGGAGTCAACATGGTCAAGCGGTAAAGGCCTTGACCTGGCCGGGTTGATCCATGCTATTCAGTCTCCTCCCTTCGAACGACTGGGAGTCATGGATTTGGATTCTTTCTTTCCTGCCAAAGAGCGCTTCGGCCTTGCCATGCGCTTGAACAGTCTATTAGCGGCGCCAGGTTTTGAAAGCTGGCTTTCTGGCGAACCTCTGGATATCAATCGCATGCTCTTCACAGACCAGGGCAAGCCGAGGCTGTCAATATTTACTATTAGTCATTTGTCAGATGGTGAGCGGATGTTCTTCATCTCCATACTGCTGAATGAAATTCTGGGATGGATGAGGATGCAGCCCGGAACCTCCAGCCTGCGGGCCATCTTGTACATAGATGAGGTTTTCGGGTATTTTCCGCCAGTAAAGAATCCGCCTTCAAAAGCACCGCTCCTGACCCTGTTGAAACAAGCCCGGGCTTTTGGCCTGGGCGTAGTGCTCTCCACTCAGAACCCGGTGGATATTGACTACAAGGGACTTTCCAATGCAGGGACCTGGCTTATCGGTCGCCTTCAGACCGATCAGGATAAGGAGCGAGTTCTGGGTGGGCTCGAGGGAGCTGCTGCAGGTACCGGTTTTGACCGGGGACAGGCTGCCGATACCCTCTCAAGACTTGGTAAACGCGTATTCCTTCTCCATAATGTTCATGAAAACGAACCTGCTATTTTTCAGACTCGCTGGGTGCTTTCCTATTTGCGGGGACCCATGACCCGCGAGCAAATCAAGCTGCTTATGGCCGCTCGCAAAGAGCAGGAATCGGCCTTCACTCCACCTTTGCCTGGGGGCCAACACGCAGTGGCCAGTGTTGCTTCGCGAGTCACAGAGGTAGATGCTTTACCCACAGTCACCTCACAACCACCGGTGCTGCCCCCGGGGATAGATGTGTTTTACCTGGCTGCATCAGGTGCAGGGCATGGTCTGATCTACTATCCCGCGGTGATCGGCCAAGTGGAGGTTTTTTACAGCAGCGTCAGCCATGGTGTGGATACAACGAAAACCATGGCCTTTGCAGTCGAATTTGAAGAGGGGCCCGTAGCCCTCGACTGGGACAAGGCTGTAGAATTTGGCATGGCCGACCTGCAATCCACCGCTGTGTCGGGCGCAGAGTTTGCTGAGTTGCCAGTGGCGGCTCATGACTCGAGGGCCTACCGCAATTGGAACAGAGATCTCCTGCGATGGATTCGCCTAAACCGGCCGCTCACTCTATATCGGTCCAAACGGTTTAAGCAGACAAGTCGGGTGCACGAAACTGAAGGTGAGTTCCGGGCCCGACTTGCGCAGGGAGCCCGTGAAAAGCGGGATCTGGCAATCGAGAAGCTGCGCCGCAAATACAGTTCAAAGTTCACCACATTGAACAACCGGTTGATGCGTGCTGAGCAGTCCATTGCCCGAGAGGAGGATCAAGCCACATCCAAGACGATGGCAACGGCCATTTCCTTTGGAACAGCAATTCTAGGGGCCTTCCTGGGACGTAAGACCATCAGCGCCACCTCAGCCTCGCGCATGGGAACGGCAATGAAATCGGCTGGTGGGATGCGGAAGGAAAAGATGGATGTGGCCAGAGCCCGGCAGACTGCTGAAGCTATTAGGAATGAAATGAACGAGCTCGACATGCAACTGCAGGCGGACATCCAAAGTCTCGAGGGGGCGTACGATCCGGCCTCGGAGGAGCTCGATGAAATCAGCGTGAAGCCCAAGAGCACCAATATGAGACTGAGCATCTTTGGCCTGGCCTGGATGCCTTACCGTAAGGACACAGGGGGGCGGTTGAGTCCCGACTGGAGTTAGTTTTGTCCGTAGCGGACGGTGGTAAATTCACTTCCCTGTCGCTGCACTTAGAGGTTTCATAAGTCGCTGGAAGTAACTGACAACAAAAACGGCTGACCGTTCACACGATCAGCCGTTTTTATTCTTTGGCGTCCCCAAGGGTACTCCCCGTTTACCCCAGTTTCTATCTGCGTCTCAGACAACACCAGAATATTGTTGAGTTTTATCCATCTAAGAGGCACCGGAAGCCAATGCTTGTCTGGGTAAGAAAGAATTCACTCCAAGGAACCTTTAGCAAGCACAAGGGCAATAGCAAACGTCAAACGGAGACTTGACCCCTTCACTTCAGTTAAAGATCGGAACTATCAGTTCTTATTTGTTGGTTTTCGGTACCCGCCATTCTTTTTTCTAACTTAACTCATTTATTTCGTCTACTTGGCATCTTTGATTTGCCATTCCTTGGATTTATGGCGGAATTATCGCTGGAAAAAGCAGTACTAGAGGTTCCGATTTTTTTGTTTGGTAATATTTTAATTTAATAATATCAGATACTTAAATCATGGCATAGCCGTTGCTAATAGGTTGTAAACGCGTGTGGTCCACCGGTTACCAGGTCCTTGAGAACTCGTCTTTAGATGAGGTCAACTGAAGGAGAGGGACAGTGAGGCGAAATGAACCATATCAATTGAGGGAGAAGAAATGACAGAGGAGGAGGAGAACCTGATGAAGAGAACAGAGAAAATAGTTTCATTGGCGTTGGCCCTGGCGTTAACCTTGGTTTTCAGCATGGTGCCAGTCGAGGCAAAGATGATCCCCAAGGTCACCAATTTTGTTATTCTGGTGGACCAGTCGGGGTCGATGTTTGAGAAACGTTTTGGACAACAAGAAGTTAAATCTACCCTGGCCAAGGACATACTGCTTGCCATGAATGAAAAAATTCCCGAGCTGGGATACACGGGAGCCATTCAACTATTTGCTCCAGACAGAACCTTAATTGGACCGGAGACCTATAACCGGAGCTTTTTTGCAAATTCGCTGGAAAATATACCGGCGAAGGGCAAGATCTATGGCAATCTAACACCCCTTGGGCCGGCCATCTTGCACCTGGACAAAATTATGAACAGGTTTTCCGGCAAGACAGCGGTCATTGTCGTCTCTGATGGCAGGGCCAATAAAGGCATGGATCCGCTAAAAGCAGCCAGGACAATCTCTGCAGAATACACAAACATTTGTTTTGATATCATCTCCCTGGCTGATAGCGACAAGGGGAGAGAAACCTTAAAGGAGATTAGTAAAATCTCAAACTGCACCTATATCAAGGGTGGCGATCTACTTTCAGACCCTGAAGAATTGGACAGGTTTATAGAGGCGGTGTTTTATCTTGAAGTGCCGGATGAGGTTCCTCTCCAGGAACTCGTTCTGGCCGAAAGCGCTGAACCGGCCATGCCGGTGGTGATCACCCTCAGAGGCATCCATTTTGACTTCGACAAGTATGAGGTCAAACCGGAGTGGGTCTC
>CAMYLW010000281.1 GCA_947259475.1 Thermodesulfobacteriota bacterium | reverse complement strand
ATGAGTGAAGAACTGAAAGCAGGCATGACTCACGAAATGGAACGGCAAGTCACCGAGGATCTGTCGGCGCAAAAAGTTTTTCCCCATGTGCCCAATGTCTATGCCACCCGCGCCATGGTGGGACACTTCGAGGAAGTATGTGCAGAGATGGTCCTGCCCCATCTTGGCGAAGGTGAGCAAACTGTGGGGATCGGCATGAAATTCTCGCACACGGCAGCCACACCAATAGGGATGAACGTGCGCTTCGAGGCCAAGCTAGTTGAAGTTGACGGCAAGAAGCTTACCTACGAGGTGGAAGGCTTCGATGAGGTTGACAAGATCGGCGAGGCCACCCATCAACGCTTTATCATTAATGCGGACAAGTTCAACGCTAAGATGGCCGAGAAGGCAAAAAAGACATAATACCTTACCGCAGAGGGCGCCGAGCACACATCTCATCTCCACACACCCGCTTAAAGAGGACAGTACAGGTGCTACGTGAAGATGTGCAGAATTAGAGCTAGGCCTGCTCTTGATTTGACCCAACTACTCCTCTGCGGTCTCTGCGGTCTCTGCGGTTCAACATGATGAAGGAGGGCGGCCATGACGCTACCTGACTCGGTAAGCCAATTGGATGGTATTCTCAGGCCCAAGAGTGTGGCAGTAATCGGGGCTTCAACCAGTCCTGACAAGCTGGGCCATGAGATCTTGAAAAACATCTTGGACGGCGGCTACCAGGGAGCCGTCTATCCAATAAATCCCAAAGCTGACACCATCCTCGACCTTCCCTGCCATACCAATGTCAAGGAGCTTAAAGAGCCGCCTGACCTGGCTGTTCTCATCATACCGGCGCGATTCGTACCGCAGGCTATTCAGGATTGCGGGGAGAAGGGTGTAAAGGGCGCTGTGATCATCACCGGCGGCTTCAGTGAGGCTGGAGCCGAGGGTGAGGAACTGCAGCAGCAAACAACTGAAGTAGCGCGTAAATTCGGAGTAAGACTAATTGGGCCCAACTGCCAGGGAGTAAACAATCCCCATCATCCAATCTGTGCTTCCTGGCCTTTGCTCACCTACCCAGGCAAAGTGGCGGTCATCTCCCAGAGTGGTACGGTGGGAGCTGCCATGATGGACTGGTTTTCCGAGGAAAAACTAGGTGTTTCCAGCTTTGTGAGCATGGGCAACCGGGCTGATGTGGATGAAGCCGACCTCATTGACTACTTCAACCACGATGAGAACACCGAGGTTATTGCTGCCTACATAGAGGGGATAAAACGGCCTGCCCAGTTCTTGGAGGTAATGGATCGGTTGCAGAAGCCCTTGGTAGTTCTCAAGTCCGGTCGCACGCCCAAAGGCAAGGTGGCCGCAGAGTCACATACCAAGGCTCTGGCCGGTGCTGATGCCATTTACGATTCTCTTTTCAAGAAATATAACGTCTGCCGGGCCTATACCATAGAGGAGTTCTATGACTTTGCCAAGGCATTCGCATATCTTAAGCCGCCAAAGGGCAATACCATTGTCTTCATCACCACCTCTGGTGGTGCTGCAATTCTCGGCACGGATCAGGCGGAGCAGGAGGGCTTGGATGCGGCCCCCTTACCTGCGCAAGTAGTTGAGGCAATCACCCCTTTGATCCCGGCCCATGCCATCAAGGCAAATCCCATCGATCTTACCGGCGATGCCACGGCCCAGATGTTTGGAGATGTCATCCGAGAAGCTCGGGATCACTTCGACACCCTGGGAGTTATTTTTGGCGATCCGGTGGAAGGTGCTTCGGAGGTCGTAACTCCCGCGGCCAATGAACTGGTAATCTTTCTCGGTGGTGCTGATGTGGAGCGACGGGAACGGGAACATATGCATCTCAAGGGAATACCGGTATTTCCTACACCGGAGCGCGGGATTAAGGCTCTGGCCCAGGTCATGGACCGGAAATCGCTTTCAGCCCCTCAAGAACCAACACTCACTCTCTCGGCAACTGGAATTCAGCTACCACCGCACGAGGCACTTTCACTGGTTGCGGAAAAAGGTTTGGACTGCACCGCTTTCGCTCTTGCTGAAAACCCTGGCAGTGCCAGTGAGATTGCCCACAAGCAGGGATTCCCGGTGGCTCTTAAGGTCAGTTCTCCTGACATAGTCCATAAGAGTGATGCTGGTGGGGTACAACTCAACCTGGACACCCCAGAAGCGGTGGAGAAAGCATACGGCGAACTTCTTGCAAGAGTGAAGAACTCATTCCCCCAGGCCAAGGTCGACGGTGTTTTGGTGAACAAGATGGCTCCTGCTGGTCAGGAAGTCATCATCGGGATGAACCGCGATCCCCAGTTTGGTCCAATCATGCTTTTTGGTCTTGGTGGGATTTTGGTGGAAATTTTTCGTGACGTGGTATTGTGGCATCCCCCCCTAAATCGGAAAGATGCGCTCGAAATGATCCAGCAGATCAAAGGATATCCTGTTCTTGCCGGATATCGAGGCCAGCCACCAGTGGACATGAATGCACTGGCTGATTGTCTCATGGCAGTTGCACAGCTCGCCGAAGAAAATCCGAAAATAGTAGAAATTGATTTGAACCCGGTGTTTGCCTATCCACAAGGCGCCTTGGTGGCAGACGCCAGAATTATCATGAAGGAGGACAATTAACTATTTTGTGGTAACCCATAGTAATTTCTGATAAAATAAATATTGTCCGGCAAAAATTAGAAAAGAAGGCTCGCTCGATCGTTACCACTGACTCAGTCGCGGTACTATTCCAGTGGGAAGGATGAGAACTGAGATGACTGCCCCACATTGGCTCATCGTACGGCTCAAGAACCAGTATCCCATGCTTCATTATTTTGAGGACCGTACCTTTGGCGTCGAAATTGAATTCTACGGCTTGAATTACGTTCTAACCCCTCTTGATGACGGCATCATCAAGCCTTACAACATTTCCTCTCGAGCCAGGGACGGCCGGCGCTTCCCACAGCTTTGCTCCGACTCCAAGATTGCCCTTGGAGCGGACAAAGACTCATGGCATTTTGAGGAAGACACATCCGTGAGAGGCAAACTTCACACCAAATATGGCGCCGAACTCGTCAGTCCAATTCTGAGTGGTATTGAAGGACTCGTACAAGTCTACCAGGCTATGCAGTTTCTCAATGAGATCGAGAGAGTAAATATTGATGGGTCGTGCGGCTTCCATGTTCATCATGGCGTGGATCCAGATGTGTACGGCTGTGAAAACCTCAAAGAGCTCGTGAAGCTCGTTCACCCCATGGAAAATCTCTTTTATCTGCTCATCCCGGGAGAGCGCCAGAACAGAAATACTTGTCGCCCCATGGAAATAGATGTCAAGGCCTTTTTGAGAGACTGCGATCCCGTGTGCGGACCAAGTAACTGCCGGCTCAAGAAATTATGGTATTCGCCGGAAAACCGCTACGATCCCGAGGAGGCCAGATATCCGCGCTACGACAAGACCCGTTATCACGGCTTGAATCTCCACTCCTACTGGTTTCGCTCCACCATTGAATTTGTGCTGTCCCATATCGACGACGCCATGCAGTGGATCATTTTCAGCCAGTTTCTGGTGGAAATGAGTCAGGGACATATCCCTACCATCAATTTTCATAACACTGGAAACAAGTGGCTACAAACAATCTACGTAATCTACCACGCCCTAGGCTATTCGGACCGAATTAAACTTTTCTCCAGCTAGCTGGAAGCGGGCAGTTGCCTGCTGCCATCTCCGAAGCCCAACTTCGTATACCACGCCGGAAAACGACCGAGAGCGCAAACCTGGCAAGTAAACAAACAACCACTTAGGGTTAACTGCTATGTGTGACATTTTTGCCCTTTCGGCAGGCTACAATCATACCCCCCAGAAGTATCTGCCCATCTTTGCCGAAAAGGCCAAGAAAAACATGAATGGTTGGGGCATCGGGTTTTTTCGCGAGGGTCAGGCTGTTTTGGAAAAATCATCTGAGCAGGTGTTCGTTGGAGACCAGGTGCACGAAAGCTTTCAGCGGTTGGCTCGGGTCATTGATAGTCGGATTATCGTCTCTCATATAAGCTGCCCACTGAGTGGGGGAAGGCATAGTGCTCACAATAATCCCTTCACCCTTCCCTTCTTAGACCATATTTGGCTCTTTGTTCATGTAGGGAGAGATCAGGATATTGACGGATACCAGACCGTCAATGAACCGCGGCTGGAAGCCGATGTCAGTGCGGCCAGAATTTTTGAGTATCTGAGAGATCAATTAATAAGTCAGGCGGGAAAATACCCATATGGGACGCTTTATGTGGCTCTGCGGGAGTGTATCCGTAAGCTCCTGTCCGACTATCCCGGTCTGTACACCTTTTTCCTCGCTAACGAATCGGTGCTTTTTGGATTTTCCAACTCTCGGCGACTTCTGCTCCTGAAAAAATCTGAAAAACTTGGAGATATCTTACTGGTCACCTCTGTAGGAGAGCGTTTGAGCCCAGAAGAATGGTTGCCCATCGAAGCTGACGAAAATTCCCTGGGCAAGCTCATGGTTATAGCCGGCCCGGATGTGCTGTATTTGGACGACATATAGTTATTTATTGTCCGTGATCTGTTGTGTAAACGGCATGGAGCACCCTTCGACAAGCTCAGAACAAATAGGGTATTAATGATAATAGACTCCATGCCCTCTGCC
>CAMYLW010000280.1 GCA_947259475.1 Thermodesulfobacteriota bacterium | reverse complement strand
CTTCCGCCTCCGTTAAAACTTCGGCGAGACAAGCCGTTCAGTCCCCACAATTGGATCCTCGGGACGTACGGCTGCAAGAACTACCTATCATCACTACCTCTGAAAAGATTCTAGCAAGTACAGCTAGCCCATGACGTGCACTCTTTAGCAATAAGAGAATGGCCAGGTTTGGATCTCCATATCATATCTATAGTTTTATGAGACTTTACATCTTGGCAAGCTGCTCGTCACAGATTCTGTTTTTTCTTGTAGTATTGGTAATTTAGCTAATGTTATGTTATTTAGCTTTTCTGTACATGTCAAGTAAAGACTGATTCCTCTCCCCACCTCTGCATCACCACTTCCATCGCTCGAAAGTAGTCCCTTTGCACCTTGAGATTGGAGACTTTGCAGTACCTTTCGGTGGTTTTGATCCGAGTGTGTCCCAGAAGGTCCTGGATGGTAACGAGTTTGGCATCTGCATTGAGCAACTGGGTAGCCATGGTATGGCGCAGGTGATGGCAGGAGACTTTCAAGCCTGCTTTGCGGGCGTAGTGCTCCATACGTTTCTGGATGCTACGAACGGCGAGGGGTTTGCCTCGACGGCTTCCCTTCTGGACCAGGAAGAGTTTTTTTGCTCTACAGCAAGGTCGTATTCTGAGATAACGCACCAGCGCATCATAGGCATCGTTGCTGATGTAAACAACTCTGTCTTTCAAGCCTTTACCATTGTACACATAGATTCTCCTGCGCCTTGGATCTATAGCACCAAGGGTAAGGTTTGAGACCTCCTCCACCCGAAGGCCACAACGAAGCATCAATAGGAACATGCAACGGTCTCTGCGACATTCGATGACGCTGAAAAGTTCTTTGACCTCTTCTTCGCGAAGATGTCTCGGCAGTGGTCTGGAAAGCTTCAGAGCATAGCCTCTTTTTACCGGGTTGGGGATCGCGAGTTCTTCTTCACTTCTAAGATATTGGTAAAAACCCCGGATACTGTCCAGGTGACAGTTAATGGTCTTGGGCTTAAGGTTCCTTTCCAGAAGGAAGTCGATATAGGCCAGAACCTTCTTATTGTCTACTTCCTCTAAGGGCACAGCCAGCCAGATGACAAAATGCTTAAGGGTGTTCAGGTAGTTCTTCACTGTGTGTTTCGAGCAGTTCCTTCTTTTCAAAAATCTGCGGTAGTCCAGGATCCAGTTGGTAGCTGCCATCTATCTCACCCCTTTCTATCTTGCTCATGGCTTGGAAGTACTCCTTCTTCCTCGTTTTGTCTGTTAGCCTGGCATAACGCCTGGTCATCTCGATGCTACTGTGGCCAAGTAACTGCTGCAAACACTCTAAACGCATGCCACCGTTTAGAAGCTCACTGGCGCAGGTGTGCCTGAGACAGTGAAGCGTATAGCCCCTCTGAGACAGAGCTGCTTTGGCCAGATACTTTGTAAGCACCAGTCTCGCATTGGCATAGGTCATGCTGTGGCGGCCCTGAGCGTAGAAGACAAGCTGCTTGTTGGGATCCCGCTCCTTTAACCACGCCTGCAAAGCAACTCTGGCATCCTCACTGAGATAGACAACTCTTCCAACCCGTGTCTTCTCAGCTTCATATATCTCAATCCTTCGCTCCTTTAGATTCACCTCGTCTACCAGCAGACTCAACAACTCCCCTATCCTCATCCCGGTTCTCAACAACACTACTATCATCGCTCGATCCCGGGTGCTGTCGATAACTGAGAGCAGTCTTCTTACATCCACAGGCTCCATGGCCCGGGGAAGAGAATCCGGAACCTTTACCGTTAGCCTCCTTGTCAAAATACCTGGACGCACAACTCCTTGCTCCACCAAAAAATGGATGAAAGCCTTGATACGCCCCAGCCTCGTGTGCACTGTCACTGGACTCATCCCTCGGTCCTGCTCATGCTCGATGAAAGCAAATAGATCTTCTCTTGTGATCTCTTCCAGGTGGGACTTTCCTGATGCTTTAACAAAGCTCAGAAAAATATCCAGGTTGGTAAACGTGCTTCGAAGGGTGTTTGCTTTGCAATTGCGCCGATACTGATCCCGAAGATACGCCTCCACATGCTCTTTGCCGGGGATCTCTTTGTGCTTCAGCTTCTCAACAACATCATCAAGTGCTCGGCTTCTTTCATTACAGCGCTGCAACCATTGGGTAAATACACTTGCATTCTTGCCATCTTCCGATGATAATCTTCCTGCGGTCATTGTCTGCCCTCCTTTAATTGTTAAAGGTTTACCTAGAAAAAACAGGCAGATAATGACCGTTTTTACTACTTACAGTCAACTATCTCTTTTCGCCATACAGTGGCAAGATATGGCAACTCTCTTTCAACACGCGCGCACCTCAAAATATTGAGCTCGATGAGGGATCTCTCGATACCCTTCCTCGGTAGCTGAAGATGGCCAAGTATTTAACGGTGGAAATCGCCCGAGAGGTGGGAGTTTGGACAGCTGATCTATTCGGTGCGGCTTCAGTAATGCAGGATCATCCTGTACACAAGTTTCCGCTGGACGCCTGGGCATCGTCTCTGGGCGAAGGAACCCAGGACGTACAGAAACTGATAATTTTCAGGGAAATAATGAAAAGATAAGCTTTCAGCTTTCACCTCTCAGTCGTCAGCTTCTATTCAATTCACTGATTATGCTTAACATTTTACAAAACAATCTCTCATTTGGTAACGTGATGATAGAGGAGTTTTCTTTTTTGGACACAAAGGAACACAGATTAGCAAAATCATTACCCTAGGAAGTAAAGAATCCGGGCCCTTCGAAGATCCCGCTACGCGGGGAAGGACCAGGTTTTCGATGTTGAATAATAATGTTATCTGTGTATATCTGAAGAAATCTGCGTCCTGTTAATCGGTTAAGCTCGTATTGATCAGTTTGGCATAAGGAGGCCAACATGGCCAAGAGGACCAGCCGTCAATCACCGGAGGACCAGAACATTCTCGACAAGCTCAGGTCTTTTTTCGGCAGCATCCCACCCAAAGGGGATCCTGGCCGCCGTAAATTCCACTTCTCTTTTTGGTACTTTTTGATGGCCCTTCTCGCTCTGTCGTTCGTTCACGACTACTTCATGGCTCGACAGGTGAATACCATCCCTTATTCCGAGTTCAAGCGCTACGTGGCTGAAGGTAAGGTTCAAAAGCTAAGCTTAAAACCCCAGCAAATAGCCGGAACCCTCACCCAGGGTGAGCAGGGTGGCAAAGACAAACAGTTTGTTACTGTGAGGGTTGAGGATCCGGAATTGGTGAAACTTTTAGATGACAAGAAAATAGACTACACCGGTCACTACGAGAGCAAATGGCTGGCCAATTTGCTCTCTTGGATTCTCCCTCTCGTTTTCTTCATTATCGTTTGGAGATTCCTTTTAGGCCGTATGGGCGGCGGCCCCCAGGGTGTGCTCTCCATGGGCAAGGCCCGGGGCAAGATATACGCGGAGCGTGAGGTGGGCATCACCTTTGAGGATGTGGCCGGCATCGAGGAGGCAAAACAAGAGCTTACTGAAATAGTTGAATTTCTCAAGACACCGGAAAAGTTTACACGACTGGGAGGCAAGATTCCCAAAGGTATCCTACTAGTCGGGGCACCAGGCACTGGTAAGACCAT
>CAMYLW010000279.1 GCA_947259475.1 Thermodesulfobacteriota bacterium | reverse complement strand
CCTCTACTTTGGAGTGAGTAAGGGTATTTATCCTCCGTTGATCTTTTTGGGTATTGGTGCCATGACAGATTTTTCCACACTTCTGGCCAGGCCCAAACTCATTTTGCTGGGTGCAGCTGCGCAACTGGGTGTTTTTATGACATTTTTAGGGGCTCTATTTCTGGATTTTGTCCCTAAAGAAGCAGCTTCTATCGGCATAATTGGTGGTGCGGACGGCCCCACCGCCATCTTTCTGTCGGCCAAGTTGGCACCTCACCTGGTGGGACCCATTGCCATCGCAGCCTATTCATACATGGCCTTGGTGCCGGTGATCCAGCCACCGATTATGAGACTGCTCACCAGCCGAGAAGAACGTCTCATCAAAATGAGTGATCTCAGGGAGGTGAGTTCGCAAGAGAAAATCCTCTTTCCCATTGTGGGATTCTTGTTTTGCTGCTTCTTGGCACCTGCCGCCCTGCCCTTGCTTGGCATGCTCTTTTTTGGCAATCTTCTAAAGGAATGTCTGGTTACTGACCGCCTGGCGAGAACCGCCAGAACTGCTGTGGTGGATACAGTAACAATTGTTCTCGGTCTAACCGTAGGTGCCAGCACCCAGGCTGATGTATTTCTTACTGGCAAGTCCATGGGTATATTTATCCTTGGCGCCTGCTCCTTCATGGTCGCCACGGCAGGAGGGGTGATTTTTGCGAAACTGATGAACCTCCTTAGCCGCGATAAAATTAACCCCCTGCTCGGTGCAGCCGGAGTGTCGGCGGTGCCGGATTCGGCCCGAGTAGTGCAGATGGTAGGCAACGCAGAGGATCCAAGTAACTATTTGCTCATGCACGCCATGGCGCCAAATGTTGCGGGGGTTATCGGTTCTGCCATAGCCGCCGGCGTTCTCTGGAGTTTCATTGGTTGATAGACTAAAAGGACATCCCTGGAAAACCACGTCGGTGGGAGACGAGACCGACTCCATCTGTCCCCGTTGTGATGATGAGACCATCCACCGGGTGGTGGCCATGAAGGAGAAGAAGATCCATTTGGTGATTTGCAGCCGGTGCAACAGCCAACACCGGTATCGCCCCTCACTGGCTACCATTACCAGGAAGGTTCCTCTTCCATCCGAACGCCAAGCAAAGGTCTTGAAGAAGGTTGAGTCAGCCAGGACCCCTCGTCGCCAGTTGTCCTTGAAGGAGTGGCAAGCTCTCAAGGAAGTAGCCGGCGAGATGGAGCCTCTGCCATACGACCCGACCGCTTCTTACAGTGAAAAACAGATTGTATCCCATCCTACCTTCGGACTCGGTTTCGTGCGCATGGTGATTGACAAATCGAAGATCGAGGTAGTTTTTGAGTACGAAGTCAAGATTCTGGTGATGAACCGCCCGAGGTCTCAATAATTCATAATTAACCGCGGAGAACGCGGAGTTCGCAGAGTGCTAAACTGGGCCCTGTGAGATTAAACCACGAAGGGCACGAAGGACACGAAGGGCACGAAGAAGAATGTATAAGTAAGACAGCTGGCAATTGGCAAGTGATCCTGCGCGCACAGCTATGAGCAGGCTCATTGCTGCAGGCGCGAGATCACTACGCACCGTTGCAAGCAACGGCCGATTTTGCTCTAGACAAAATCGGTTGTCAGCAACATCTAACTCTCTGCGCTCTCGGCGTGCTCTGCGGTAAATCTACTCACCTCTCTAAGACGGCTGATGGTGGCCAAGAGATAGAGATGATGAAGGGCAAAATGGCCGTCAGATTTACCGAAGCAAGAATAAAGAGCGTCTGATAAATTCCCATCGAAGGGATGAAAACGAGTCCCACCAAGAGACAGCCCAGGAAGGATCCCAGAAGATCAACACCATAAACTAAGCCCGCGATTCGGCCGACTTGCAGTTGCTCCTCCAGCAATATCCGGTTGGCCAGTGGAAAGTGAGCCCCGCCGAGAAAACCCGCCACCAAACTTACAACAGAGAATGTTTCCCGGTACAAAAATTCGTGACGGCCAAAGCTCAGCCAGTCGGAAAAATGGACAAACATGAAAGCCAAACCTAGACAGAAGCAGGCTAGGACGAACTGAAAGATGACGAGGGTTCTAATCTGCAGTGGTCTATTTCTGGGATAGTAACTAAAGGTGAAACTCCCCAGAGCCAGCCCCACCATAAAGAGGGCCAACAGAATCCCGATCTGATAGTAGACATAGCCGAAGAATACTTGGAAGGCAAAAACGATAAGAATTTCCAGGGATATTCCAGTAAGGCCAAAGGCAGTCACAGAGTAGAGTATTCTGGTTTTTGGAATCTGGGAAGCACCGGACCGAAAGCCTTTGGCAAAGCTAGCAACTGCAACAACGACACAGAAGAGAAGCATGGTTATCCAGATGGTAAGTCTGCTCATTTTCTTGGTTTTCGTCTGCTTGCTCGATCATGGCCATGAAACTTTCTTGTCGCCAGGGCGAAAGATCCCAGAGTATATAGTGATCTTGTACGTAGAGGAGCTCCAGCTTACGCTGGCGGAGTCGTGCCACCAAGGTCTCCGGTTGTTTGGCTAGGATGCCAGGAGAATTTGAGCAAAAGAAACGGGCGGTCTGGCCAGGGAATACCACCACTTCAGAGAAGACACTAGATGCGGTCCTATAGAGGAGTTTTAGGTATTTCGCCTGCATAGGACCGAGTGCTGTCTCAGCTGCACTGGCAGTAAAAAAGAAAACGCCACCAGCACGCATCTTACTGGCGGCCAGCCGGAAGAATTCCTGGGTGTAAAAGCGGTTTAGCTGTGCGGTAAAAGGTTCGGGAAGATTTACCAATATAACGTCGAACTTATTAGAGGTATGGGAAAGATAGCTTCGCCCATCTTCATGGCGGATTGTGGCCCGGCCGTCTTGCAGGGCAGCAGTCACATCCCCCGGCAGATATGTTTCCCCCATCTGGATGAGTTTGGAATCCAGTTCCACATACTCTACCTCCCGAACACTGGGATGTAGAAGCAACTGCGCCAAGGATCCGGATACCCCCCCGCCGATGAGAAGCACACTTTCAGGCTGTGGGTGTTGTAACAGTCCATAGTGAACCGCCTCTTCAGCGCTCAATTGATCTGGGACGGTAAAGTTCCAGAGACCGCTTTCGAAAAAGGTAATCTGGTCCTCTCTGGCTACTACAACGATGTGACCGTAGATGGTTTCTTGGGAGTCTAAAAGACGAAATCCTGACCATTGCCATTGGCGACTGGCCCTGTCCATATCTGTGCTTCGGTATTGCACAGTGGCGAGGCCCAGGAAAATACATGTAAAAATCAAAATATCAACCAGGCGGTTCCTGCCAGACTGTAAGACGATGATCAACCCTGAAAAGCAGAGCAGGAGCCCGATGGAGCTGGCGATCTGTAAGCCAGTGAAATGGTGAATCAATATGAGGGTAAAAAAGAGTCCTCCGATACCAGCTCCCAAACCCTCCAGAAAGTAAACCAAACCTGGAGACCTCCTCCATCTAGAGAGCTGTACTGCCAGCACAGAGCAAGCCAGGCTGAACAGCATCCCGGAGATTAGACAGAAAGGTGCGAGAGTGAGGAAAGAAATTGCCAGCATCTGCCCCAAGGTGACTAACTCTCCGGCGCCGACCTGAAAGAGAGTGCGCGCCGCCCTGATAAGGAAGATGGTCGCGGCAAGGATGAGACCGCTGACCCCCTGAAGGTAACCAAACAAGCGTGGGCTGCCGCGATAATGTTGTGACAGTTTACCCCCCAGCAGTCCGCCAAGGGCTGTCCAAAAAAGCCAGGCAGCAAGAACAATGGCCACTGCCAATTCAGTGCCGGAAAAAACGGTGAGCAATTCCCGCAGAACGAGAATTTGGCCAATGGTGGCCGCAAAACCTAGGAGGGTAAAAGCAAGGATGGTGGTCACTTTCATATCTTGATCAATACACTATTTTGCCGGGCCAATCCAAGAGTTTTCATAAAGGCACAAGGAACTAAAGAAGGAAGCATGGGGCATCCTTCGACAAGCTCCCCGGGACTATGCCCGGGACAGGCAGGACAGGTAGGGCATGGGGCATAGGGAAAAATTCTAATTTGGAATTTCGAATTGCAAATAACGCCTATGCTCTTAACTGCGCAAAAACCTCCTCTCCCCTTGGAAACTATGTCACAATTCACCAACCCGTCATTCCGGACGAGCGCCGCTTTGCGGGGCGAGATCCGGAATCCAGCGAAAGTTCAATATAATCAGATTGTTTCTGGATCCCGGCTCGCGTCCGCCGCGGACTTGGCCGGGATGACGGATTACGATACAGTCTCTTGAGCGGAGAGGGGACATTTAGTTATCGTGCAGAGCTAAATACATATGCGTTTTGCGAATTTGGAATTGACTCAATGCTCAACCAAGTTTCCATCGAACAAAGCAAATGAATAGTGCCTCCAACCTAAAGCGAAGCGCTCCTCCAACCTCCAACTCTATACTCTATGCTTCTTGCCTTGTGCCCTGAGCCTGATGCCTTGAACCTCTATTTCTGATAGCTGACAGCTTTGGAATTTGCCCTTGACAAAAGCATTCGTCGCAGCTATTATTGCAATCAGTTCGCAATAAGGATCCACATGAAAAGTGAAATTGAGGTATTCAGAGAATTCATTCTCAATAAGGGCTTGAGAAAAACACCCGAGCGTGAACAGGTAGTCAGAGCGGTATTCGCCATCCATGATCATTTTGACGTGGATGAACTTTACGTGATACTCCGGGGTCAAAACGAGAAAATCTCCAAAGCCACGATTTACCGGACCATTCCCCTGCTGCTTGAGAGCGGCCTCATCCAGGAAGCCTACTTCGAGGATGGGCATCTGCACTACGAACATATCTATGGGCATGAACATCACTGCCACCTTCGTTGTCTAGATTGTGGCAAGGTGGTGGAATTTACCGAAGAAATTGTCAAGGATGTAGAGGAGAAGGTCGGGGAAATTTATGATTTTCTCGTAACTGGACACAAACTCGAAGTGTATGGTCATTGTGGCAAGTGTAAGGTGCACAAGTGACTAACGCAGCAGACGGCAAAAGCGTGCAACATCTTATCGACGAAATGGTGGTTGTATAAGGGATTCGAGGCTCGATGGAACGGTTACACCAATACGAGAGAGATGAGTTCATCAACATCTGCAAAGAGCATGGTCTGAACTATAGCGATAAGCGCTTGCTGGTGCTCGAGGCATTCTTGGGGACAACAAAGCATCTCACTATTGCTGCTCTCCAGGAGCACCTCGAAAGCCAAGGCCAGCGATTGGCCAGTGACTTCATTGGCGAGACCTTGGATCTTCTCTGCCGCTATGGATATGCTTACAAAAAGGAATTTGAGGGCCAGGAAATCCAATATGAACATCGTCACATCGGTTGGCACCATGACCATCTAATTTGCGCCGACTGCGGTAGAATTCAGGAGTTCCACAATAAAGAAATTGAAGCATTGCAGCGACAAATCGCCCAGGATAGGTATTTTACCTTGCTGCATCATAACATGGAGCTCTACGGCATTTGTGGAGAGTGCCGGAAACAGCGGCGGCCCGGTATTCCTTTGTCTTTTGTGCTTCCCGGAGAGGAGGTAGTTATTGAGCGATTGCTGGGTGGGAAAAAGGTTCAGCAGCGATTGGCTGACATGGGACTCACCCCCGGAACAACTATAGAAGTTATCAAAGCAAGCGGACCCGGCCCTATCATCGTTGCCTTCCGAGGTAGTAGAATCGCCTTAGGACACGGCCTTAGCCACAAAATACTAGTTTCCGCCAATAACAGCCCTGCCAGAGACGTTGGCTGAGGAGTTCCACTCATATCGGTTCCCGGTTACAATCCAAATGATTTCTTCCGACTAGGATGAATTGGGTCGTCGACCTTATTCGCTGGATTTGGAGATATTTTGATGATTCCATTGAGTGAGTTGAAAGAGGGAGAGCGAGGTGTGATCGCAAGGTTGAACGGCAGTGGTATTTTCCGCAAGCGACTACAGGAGATGGGCTTTAT
>CAMYLW010000278.1 GCA_947259475.1 Thermodesulfobacteriota bacterium | reverse complement strand
CTCTGAAGGCGGTGTGTGAGTCAGAAAGCAGGTTGCTGGCGGTGGGTAATCCAGTGCTCTGTCCGTAACCCCGGTAATCAACCACCAGAAAACTAATGCCGTAGTCCTTGTAGACCGGTCCAATGGTGTCATAGTCGCTTGCGATCTCACCATTGCCGTGAAAAAAGAGAATGTGAGGCTCTGCGGGATCGGCAGGGTAGAAGCGGGCGCCAAGCTGCACCCCTTCTTCAATAGGTATGAAGAAATCAAGGGCACCCTGGGACGCAGCCTGTGCTTGATCCTTCCGAGGATGAAACAACCGCTCCAAGACTTCCGGTCGATCCAGAGCCGATACATCGCAACCTGTTCGCATTAGCCTACTCTCTTTTCTCTTTAATTCAAGCAAGGAGATATGAGATGTGAGATAGAAAAAATCACAACTATCACGCATCTCACATCCCAAATCCAGCAGTCAGCGGTGAATATTTACCTTTCTTTAGCCGTTGCCGTGCCCAGGCCAGGCCGAGCCGGCCAGTCAGGTTATACAAAAATAGCCCGAATGGAAGAATCCTCACCGTTAGAGGTGTGAGATAACAGAGCTTGATGAGATCTCTGTAGAGTGCATGGATGTCAGCAGCCTCAATGAAGATTCGAGCACCTTCTTGGTCAAAGCCCCATCTTCGAGCAAGATTTTGGGCTGCGATGTCGCCACCCCGCCAGGTCACTTCTGCCTGAAAGGGCCCGGACGGAGTATATGGCTCCGTGGCTACGTTGTTGAGGGAAGCCAGCGCAGCGCTCACCAGGCCGGACCGCCATGAATCAGCATCAAAAAAGTCAGGCCCGGCGGACTTGTCAATTGGATAGGAATCTATTTTCCTGATTGCAGCGCTCGCCTGCGCACAGGCAGTGGGGCAGCCCGAAAAAAAGATAGGTCTCACCCCATAAGGAGCCAGAGATGCCGAAAAGAGCTCTATCTCGGCCAGCGGCTTTCTGTTCACCTCTAGCCAGCTTATGCGTGAGGTAAGGGTGTGAGCCATAAACCCCTCAGTACCTGAAGCAGCATGCATACCCAGAAACATGACAGCTTGCGAATTGCCCGGATCTCCTATGCCGGGTACCGGTCCGCGCTTGTAGCCCAAGACCACCTGAGCTCGCGGATCGATCAGTTCCGAGAGAAGATTGTAGCCTGTTCGGTGGAAGTCCTTTACTGTGACGTGCTTAACACCTGCTTCAAAAAGGCCCCTGACCACCGCGTTGACATCCAAGCTCATTTCCACACAAGCTCGGCCCCACTCAGCGGTCATAAATGATGAGCCCCGATAGTCCCAGCAGCCAGAACTTCCCTCGATGTCGGTGATGATGAGGACATTCTCGAACCGGGTGGCCATAGTTTTCACTCGTAGGCATAGTGCATAAAGGTGAATCCGAAATTCGAATATCGAAATCCGAAACAAATTCAAAATCCGAATTCTCCAATGTCCCAAACGAAAACGTGAGAAAAAATTTTAGTCTGACCTCTGACCTCTGACTTCTATCCTATTGGTGCCTAGTTTTATAGAACCATGACCATCTTGCCCCTGGTACGACCAGATTCACTGAGTTCATGGGCTCTTCTGGCTTCTTCTAAGCCAAAAGGAAAAACCTGCGAGAGGTGAGTCCTGAGACGTCCCTGCTCCACCATTTGGGCTAACTCTGCTAACTGAGAACTGTTGGGGGCAACAAAGACAAAATCAGAGTGGATGTCAGCCCTGTCCAGACCAGCAGGATCATCCACGATTGATATAAGTCGACCCCCTTTTTTGACAATATCAGTACTTTTTTGGAGAACTTCTCCGCCTACACAATCAAAAACTACGTCCACGCCATCTGGGTACTCTGAGCGCACTGTTTCGCGGAAATCTACCTGCGAGTAATCAACAACCCTATCGCCCCCTAAGTCTTGGACATATTCGCTGCTGTGTCCACTCGCCGTACCCCATACAGTAGCCCCACGATCTTTTGCTAATTGTACTCCAAAACCTCCCACTCCTCCGGCTGCAGCATGGATCAAAACGGTTTCTCCCGACTGTAGTTTTGCCGCGTCAAACAGTGATTGGTAAGCCGTGAGAGCGGCAAGGGGAATAGATGCAGCTTCTTCAAAGGAAGTATTCTTCGGCTTTATCGCAGCATGTTCTTCTTCCAGCACAATGTATTCTGAGTATGCACCGCCATGGACTAGGGGTTTGCGGCAGTATGCAAAAATCTCATCTCCCTCTGTAAAGCGTGTCACCTCTTCGCCAGCCTGTTCCACAATTCCGGCCGCGTCCCAACCCAGGATAATAGGGAACTGGTATGGAAAGAGATCTTTGATATATCCTTCCCGAATTTTCCAGTCTACCGGGTTGACCCCGGCTGCTTTCACCTTAACAAGAATTTCCCCTGGTTTGATCTCAGGAACGGGTAGATCCATGAATTGCAGTTTATCTCGCCCGCCGAACTCATTTATTGCAATGGCTTTCATATTCAAGTCTCCTTTTCCCACAAGACTGTTTGCTGAGTATGTTGTATTCTTCAGCAGACTGTTGAAAAACTCCGTATTTTGAATGCGATTGCCAAGTCCGTCATTCCGGAAGTCGCGAAGCGACTATCCGGAATCCAAAAAAACAATACTTTACTGGATACCGGATCTCGACTCCGTCTCCTCCGGTATGACGTTCGGGGCCGTTTTCTGGACTCTTTAAGCAGCCTGCTATTAACCAAAGATGATTCAGTAATACTTGATAACTTGCAACTCGTATAGGTTAATCTCTGATAAGCATTCACAGGGGGTCAGTCAAACTACAGCAATTTAGGTTTCAGGTTTCAGTGTTCAGGTTTCAGCTTCTATGTCTCTTTTTCCTGACACCTGACACCCTGAGATTTGGTGCTTGGAATTTGATATTTTACAATGCTCCACCATTCCATTACTCCAGCTGACTCTCGTGCGAAAGAAAGATTCCCATAGTCCCATTTGGTGGCAACTTAAAGCCAGGTCTTCTGGACCTGGATTCTTTACTTGGAGGTACTCGTTATGCAAGACTCGTTTCTAGAAGCCCTTGCCAGACCAGAGCCTGTGCCGGGAGGTGGCGCAGCAGCGGCCCATGGAGCCTGTGTGGGGTTGGCGCTTCTCGAGAAAATTGTCCTGGTTGAACTACGGCGCAGTGACATTCCTTCTGAGTCTCGCTGGCAAAATTTGCTCGAAGAGGTGAGGAGATCATCGTCCACCCTTCTCCAACTTCGTGATGAAGACGGCGAGGCCTATGTGCGTTTTGCCCAAGCAAGAACGTTCGGAAAGGGTGCTGAAGAAATTCTCGACCTGCTGAAGCAAGCAGTCGAATCACCCATGGCGATAATGAAAGAGGCCAAAAGAAGCCTAGACCTTGTGGCCAGGGCCGGGAACCACTGCAAGGGCCATCTCCTTTCAGACCTTTTGGTTGTCTGTGAACTCCTCCGGGCGGCCATCAATGGAACCCATCGCATTACTCAAGCGAATCTTGGCTTCATGCCTGATGGTTCTCTCCTCAATAGCTATGTGAACGAACTCAACAAGCTTAAGGGGGAAAGCCGGGAACTCCTCAGATCTGTGGAGGGAGATATATTGGCAAGAGCGAAGATC
>CAMYLW010000277.1 GCA_947259475.1 Thermodesulfobacteriota bacterium | reverse complement strand
GCTACAGATGTTCCTTGATCAGAAGTTCTGCGATCTGCACTGTGTTGAGGGCGGCACCCTTGCGGATATTATCGGCTACGATCCAAAGGTCGAGCCCATTTTCGATAGAGATGTCTTCTCGAATCCTTCCCACCAGGGTGTCGTTGATGCCGGCTGCTTCCGATGGCATTGGATAGATTCGTTCATCCGGATTGTCCATCACCCTAACCCCGGGAGCCTGAAAAAGCAGAACCCGTGCCTCTTTAGCAGATAGCTTGCGTTCAGTCTGGATATTTACCGCTTCTGAGTGGCCATAGAAGACCGGAATGCGCACGGTGGTAGCGCTTACCCTAATGTTGGGATCCTCCATGATCTTATGGGTCTCATGGACCATTTTCATCTCTTCGTCAGTATAGCCATTTTCCAGGAAGCTGCCGATATGGGGAAAGCAGTTAAAGGCAATCCGGTGAGGATAGACCTCGGGTGTAACTTCCTGGAAGGTCAGGAGATTTCTTGTCTGTTCCGTCAATTCCTCCATGGCGTTCTTTCCGGTACCCGAGACCGCCTGGTAGGTTGACACCACCACTCGCTCAATTCCCGCGGCGTCATAGATGGGCTTAAGCACTACCACCATCTGAATAGTAGAACAGTTTGGGTTGGCGATGATGCCTTTGCGGCGATAGTCGGCGACAGCGTGAGGGTTGACCTCGGGTACCACCAACGGCACCTCCGGATCCATCCGCCAACCGCTGGAATTGTCGATTACCACACAGCCAGACTCGGCCGCTGCCGGTGCGAACTGCCGGCTAGCCGCAGCACCTGCCGAGAACAGAGCGATATCTACTCCCTCGAAAGAATCGTCGCGGAGCTCTTCAACGTGCAGGCTTTCACCTCTAAAATCCAGAGTTTTTCCCGCAGAGCGGGAAGAGGCCAGGAGCTTGAGGGAAGCTACCGGGAACTCCTGCTCCTCAAGAATCTGGAGCATCTCATTACCCACCGCGCCAGTGGCGCCGGCTACCGCTACATGATATTCGCTTTTCATTGCCCAAACCTCTCGTCGAGTGAAACTTGAGCTAGTTAATATCCATCCATAAAATTCTTTCCCCTCCCCTGGCGGGAGGGGATGAAGCTTTTCATTGCCCATTACCTCTTATAAATCAACTAGCTCTGTGAAATATATCCAGCCACCAGATCACCAACCTCCTGGGTAGTATAACCCATACGACCGGCGTCCATGCTTTTTAAGTCATCTTTTACTACGCGCTTGATAGCGTCCTCCACCTGCTGACCAGCATCTTCTTCGCCCAGATTATCCAGGAGCATGGCCAGGGCAGCAACGGCTGCCAGAGGATTGATTACACTCTTGCCGGTGTATTTAGGGGCAGAACCTCCAATGGGCTCGAACATGGACACACCGTGTGGGTTTATGTTGCCCCCGGCTGCTATGCCCATACCACCCTGAATCATTGCCCCCAGATCGGTGATAATGTCACCGAACATATTGTCGGTCACAATTACGTCGAACCATTCTGGATTTTTCACCATCCACATACAAATGGCATCCACATGGGCATAATCCGTTTCGATATCTTTGTATTCCTGGGCTACTTCATTGAAGGTCCGCTCCCAGAGGTCGAAGGCGTACGTCAGTACATTGGTCTTACCACAAAGCGTTACCTTCTGACGTCCCTGGCGATGGCAAAGCTCAAAAGCATAGCGGACACAGCGCTCCACGCCTTTACGCGTATTCACCGATTCCTGAATGGCAACCTCATCCGGAGTACCCTTTCTCAAAAAACCACCACTGCCAACATAGAGACCTTCGGTATTCTCTCTAACCACCACGCAATCGATGTCTTCAGGATTTTTATCCCGCAGCGGTGTCCAGACACCTGGATAGAGGACGACCGGGCGTAGATTTATATACTGGTCCAAGGCAAACCGAATTGTCAACAAGATACCCTGCTCCAGAATCCCGGGCTGAACCTCAGGGTGACCGATGGCACCCAAGTAAATGGCGTTCACTGTTTGCAGCTCATGGAGAACTGAATCAGGCAGGGTTTCACCAGTTTTCAGATAGCGGTCCCCGCCAATGTCATAGGAAATCAATTCGTAGGAGAAGCCATTACGTTCAGCAACGGCTGCAAGGGCCTTGACCCCTTCAGCTACCACCTCAGGACCGGTGCCGTCGCCCGGAATCACGCCAATTCGATAAGTATTAGACATCCATCACTCCTTAATCCCTCAATTATTCGCGCTCGCTTCGCTCCGCTCAGTCCCCTCCCCATCGGGCGGGGCCCCAGTTTCCCGAATTCCTCAATCCCTCAATCTCTTCATTACATAGGGAATCAGACCGCCTCCGGCCACTAACTCTTGCATGAAGGGCGGCACTGGCTGTGCCTTGTAGGTAAGGTTTCGGCTTTTGTTGACAATAATTCCAGTTGCCAGATCTATTTCTAGCTGCTCGCCCGTGAGGACATCGGCCGCCGCCTCCTCTGACTCCAAGATGGGCAGACCCATATTAAAAGCATTACGGTAGAAAATACGAGCGAAGCTTGCGGCAATTACGCAGCTCACCCCGGCCGCTTTAATAGCAATGGGGGCGTGTTCTCGAGAGGAGCCGCAACCAAAATTTTTATCAGCGACGATAACATCACCTGGCGAGACCTTCTGAGCAAATTTGGGATCAGCGTCCTCCATGCAATGCTGGGCAAGCTCCTTCGGATCTGATGTATTCAGGTAGCGAGCTGGAATAATGGCATCAGTGTCAATATCAGCCCCAAATTTCCACGCCTTGCCTGCAAGTTTCATGATTTGCTCCTGAAACGTAGTAGCCTAAGTAGACTGAGCAGTAAACGGAATAATCTGAGATACTCTTTTGGTGTTCAGTGTCCAGTTCTTAGTGCCTAGTAGAAATCCGCCACATACAAAGTGCCACGCGGGCTAACCTTGAGTTCAAAAGAGAAAAATCGCTCCTAGTCTAAATCCTCCGGGCTGGCGATGCGGCCCAGCACGGCCGAGGCCGCAGCCACGGCAGGCGAGGCCAGATAGACTTCGCTTTCCGGATGACCCATTCGCCCCACGAAATTCCTGTTGGTAGTGGCCACGGCCCGCTCTCCAGCAGCGAGAATTCCCATGTAACCACCCAGACAAGGACCACAGGTTGGGGTGCTTATGGCAGCCTCTGCCTCAAGGAAAATTGTGAACAGACCTTCATCCATGGCCTGTCGGTAAATGGCCTGGGTGGCAGGAATGATGAGGCAGCGCACTCTGGGTGCCACCTTGCGGCTTTTCAGCAGCTGAGCAGCCAATCTCAAATCCTCAATGCGGCCATTGGTACAGGAGCCGATCACTACCTGATCAATGGGGATCTCATCTAAGGATGAAACCGGTTGGCTGTTTGCTGGGGAAGGTGGCAGGGCCACTTGTGGTTCGATCTCACTAACATTGTAAGTGATGACCTGCTCATACTGGGCATCAGCGTCGCTTTGGTAAAATTGGTACGACCGCTGGGCCCTTTCCTCCACAAAAGTCCGGGTACACTCGTCAGGTGCAATTATGCCGTTTTTTGCTCCTGCTTCAATGGCCATGTTGGCCATGGTCAGCCGTTGATCCATGGAGAGTTGATCAATGACAGGGCCGGTGAACTCCATGGCCCGATAACGGGCACCATCAACGCCAATCTGGCCAATGGTATAAAGAATCAGATCCTTACCCGTAACCCAGGGACGAAGATTCCCCTCGAAGATAAACTTGATGGAGGCCGGCACGCGGAACCAGGTCCGGCCCGTTATCATAACCGCAGCAAGATCCGTACTGCCAACGCCGGTGGCAAAGGCTCCGAGTCCCCCGTAAGTACAAGTGTGGCTGTCGGCCCCCACCACCACATCTCCGGGGAGGACCAATCCCTGTTCAGGTAGGAGCGCGTGTTCGATGCCCATGCGACCCACCTCAAAATAATGGGGTAATTCATGTTCGACGGCAAACTCCCGCAAAAGCTGACACTGGGCGGCAGATTCAATGTCCTTGTTGGGTACGAAATGGTCGGGGACAAGGGCAATCCTCGCCACGTCATAAAGCTTTTCGGCACCCGCCTCGCGGAACCGCTCAATGGCAATGGGCGCAGTAATATCGTTGGCGAGGGAGAAGTCAACACTGACTTCAATGAGTTCTCCCGGTTCTACTTTGTCCAAGCCGGCGTGAGCTGCAAGAATTTTTTCGGTAATCGTCATTCCCATGGTAGCTACCTTTGTCACTGGTCATCTAGCCCGGATATTTCATGATTCACCTGCTGCGACCACGGATTTGGCCGTCCTTCCTGGCGTCCTCGGGTGTCGGCACCTGCGACGTACCGTTCAGGTACGCCTCGGTTTCGATTTTCGATTTCGGATTTTGGATCTCGGATTTTTTACTACAATTGATGATTTCGAACTTAACAGTTCAGATTTCGCCATTCATTCTCTGGTTCTCACGAGCTTTTCAGCAAATTTTCAATCCACATTCCGCAATCCGCATTCCGCAATCGTCGACCCGGTGGCACCTCCATCTTCGCGGTCTCGCGACAGCAATTCATGAAATATCCGGGCTAACATTAATCACAGAGGTGTCAGCTGTAACTGGCGACACTAACAGGCAGTTGACCTTACTGTAAAGAAAAATTTCCCCTTCCTGGATGTTACCAGGGAGGGGAATAGATTTAGCCCTGTAGGCCTTCACTGACGAAGTGGTAATAGTCTGGTACAAGACTTCGGGCACTC